>DAOTTR010000703.1:0-9271 GCA_034437715.1 Caldilineaceae bacterium | reverse complement strand
CGATCTCCGCCTCTCGTTCTTTGATTGTCATCAGAGATCCCCTTTCTCGGTTTCTCTGAAGTTTAACCTATCTTTTCACCCCCCACACTTTGGCGAATACCTAATGACACTAACGGATTATCAAAAACAGCTTCAACGCCGCCCACGCGAATCGAGATGATCACATAGTCGGCCCCGCGCAGGGCTTCGCGGCGGTCGGTGGTGGATTGTACGGTAGCGGGTAGGCCACCTTGGGCAATCGCCTGTTCGGTCCAGGCGGTGATCGTTTTCAGTGTTTCCGGGTTGACATCCATCAGCGCGATTTGGCTACCTTGCAGCGAAGGCACCATCAGAAAATCGGTAATCAGGCGGCGCGCAAAAACCGCACTCCCCGCGCCAATAATAGCAATTTTGGGCATGAGATCTTATCTGTTTCCTTTTGATATTTCTATGATCATTTAGGGGCGATAGAGCCGTTCAAGGGTTTTGTCACCCCAGCCGCCAAAGAGCGGAATGGGGGCAAATTTGGCACGCAGCGCGTTGCTCAGACCGGTTAGCCAGCCGATCACTACGACAACCGCGGCGGCCATGACCAAAGCGAAAAGGCTAATCGCCAGAATCGGCCCTGCCATGGGAATCTGCGCCAGCAACCACCCCACGACCAGCCAACCCGCCGGCACCAGGATTACGCCGACAAAGAGGGCGA
The DNA here is from genome assembly GCA_034437715.1 of Caldilineaceae bacterium. Lineage (GTDB taxonomy): Bacteria > Chloroflexota > Anaerolineae > Caldilineales > Caldilineaceae > JAHBVH01. The sequence goes on along the minus strand of DAOTTR010000703.1, from coordinate 8,586 downwards.
GCGACTGACACGCGTGATAGAGCGCCAACGCATTTTTTCGACTAAACAGAAAAACCAGCAGCGAGCCGATAAAGGGCAAAAGATAGGTGAGAAAGGCAAAGGCGCGGTTGGGGTTTTGCATGATCAATCTTCAATCCCTTTCAGGGTTAACTCGCGCGCGAAATGGCAACTGGCATAATGTCCCGGCTCGACTTCCACGAGGGTAGGTTCGACATTTTTACACACATCCTGGGCATAACGACAGCGTGGATGAAAGACACAACCGCTGGGTGGGTTGGCTGGGCTGGGCACATCGCCTTGCAAAATAATGCGCTGGGTTTTGATATCCGGGTCTGCCGATGGCACCGCCGAAACCAGCGCTTCGGTGTAGGGATGCATCGGGTGGCGCAACAACGTTTCGGCAGCCGCCATTTCGACAATCTTGCCCACGTACATCACGGCAATGCGATCACTGATATGCTCGACGACCGATAGATCATGGGCGATGAAGAGCATGGTCAGGCCCAGTTCGTCTTTCAATTCCTGCAACAGGTTGAGCACTTGCGCCTGAATCGAAACATCCAGCGCCGAGACCGGTTCGTCGGCTACAATCAAGCGCGGGTTGAGCGACAGAGTACGCGCCAGACCAATTCGTTGGCGTTGCCCGCCAGAAAACTCATGGGGATAGCGGCGCATATAGGCCGGGTTGAGACCCACCGAGCTCATCAATTTGGCGACTCGATCTTCCAGTTCGCCGCCCTTGGCAATGCGATGGATCACCAGCGGCTCACCAATAATATCTTTGACCGTCATGCGTGGGTTGAGCGAGCTAAAGGGATCTTGGAAGATCATCCGCATTTCGCGGCGCAGGGGTTTCATCTCTTCCTGGCTGATCTTGGCAATATCCAGCCGCGTGCCATTGGCCTGCCGATACCAGATCTCGCCGCCGGTGGGATCGTAGAGGCGCAGCAGCGAGCGGCCTGTGGTAGTTTTTCCGCAGCCGCTCTCGCCCACCAGGCCCAACACTTCCTGTTCGCGCAGAAAAAAGCTCACGCCATCCACCGCCTTGACATGCCCCACCACGCGCTGAAAAAAGCCGCTCTGAATCGGGAAGTATTGTTGCAGATTTTTGACTTCCCGAATGAAGGGATTCGCATCCTTGCCATTTTGCTGTTCCCAGACAAAATCGACGGCACCGCTTGTCTGTAGTTGATTTGGGCTCATGTCACGACCTTCGTAGATGCAGATGGGTAATTCATGCGGCCTAGCCGCATCACTCATCCGCGACAAATAGACCTTATTCCGATTTAATTATGTGCATTCGTAGGTGCGGTTTGCAACCGCACAAGCGCGGTCGATGCCGACATGTGCGGTTGCAAACCGCACAAGCACGGTCGATGCCGACATGTGCGGTTGCAAACCGCACCTACAAGAACCATTGCACCTGGTTTTGTTGCCCAAATAACAAATCGGCATAATCTCTAATAGTTATATTGTTACCCGATACGATTGCCTTAGGGTTGCACCGTCAGCGTTGTCTGCTCCATGACAATATCCATATCTGGCCAATCTTTCCATTCCATCAACTGTTGATACGCCCGCCGGTAAACCAGCTGGATTTCTACGCTTGCCATTTGATCCGCAGGCGCTTGAAAAACATAGTCACTGGCATCAGTCGCCAACGCGACGATCCGTGTATCCTCGACCAATTCAATCTCGCGCCAGTACGCGCCGGTGGGCACATCGCCAGTCCACAGATCGCGCAGGATCTTGGCATAGTAGCGCCCCGGTTGGCCCGCATAATTGCCCGACCAATCGGGCAGCGTGGGCCCGCTTTGCAGGCGCAATGGCCGATTATTGGCATCTTTGGCCTGCACAATCAACAACACATTGCGCAGCGGGGAATCGGTCGGCATACTGTGGCCGGTTTGGTCATTGGTGACGCTCACCGCTACCCGCAACTTGCCATCGATCAGTTGCGCAGTGCCGGTTAAGGTCACGGCATTTTGCAACAATTGGGTATCGCTGGCCCCTGGCATTCGATGATTGCTGACGCCATAGTGGTCGCGCGCTTGCCCCCCTTTCGCCGGAAAGACAAAATAGGGGCTATCGGTGGTGGGCATGTGACAATCCTGACAAGTTTGGCCGGTGTCGGGATCGCTGTAGGGACTGGCCAGCCATTCGGCATAGGAACTGTAGATCAGCACACCGCCGGTCACCTTCATATTGGCGACCACGCCCCCCATCACGCCATGATGACAGCCGGCACAGAAGGCACTTTCTGCTTGCAACGGCAGATAACTATCGCGCGGTATTTCAATATCCGTGCGCACCACATCATCGACCGGGCCAAAGAAAATGTCTTCCCCCGCAACGGGACGATGCAACTGTAGCGACAGAATGCCCGGCGCATCTTCATAGGGCAGGCCGGTTGCCTCGTTCAACGTGACATCGCCAATTTTATGGCAAAATTCGCAGGAAATCCCTTCGGCAGCATCGTCATAGAGATAGAGCGGGCTAGCCCCATCGGCGATCAAGTCTGAATATTGGGCCGTCGTTGATGAATGACAGCCCGACCAACTACAGCCGTCACTGGTGGGCAATTTGGCCGCCATGGGCGTGTGACAGGTCGCACAGCTGCCCGCACGACTGGGATTATCCAACTTAAAACCGGGGCCATAATAGGCTTGGCTGAAATCGGGCGCGGCCATTTTGCCATCGCTGGTGTAGCCCGTCAATGGACTCTTGTTGCCATGAATATCGGTCCCGGCATAGAGCGTCTGAAAGCGATAGTTGGTGGCCGTCTGGGCATGGGCGTCTGCCTGCCATTCCGTATAGGCCGTGTGACACGTGCCACAAGCCGCCGATCCTTCAATACCATCCTGCTCAAACCAATCATAGGCCACATTGTCGGTCGTATAGTATGGATGCAGTTCGAGCTGGATCGGACCATCATCGGGTTGCACCGGCAGCCAATTAATATAATACCCTGCGGCCCAGGCGGTTATTGTCACGCGGTCGCTAGCCGCCAGATTGGTCAGCTTGAAAGAGCCATCTGGCGCAGTGGTGGTGTGCGCATCGGCGGACAGATGAATGCGCACCGTGGCACCGGCGACGGGACCGTTGGCATCTACCACCACCCCGGCGACCGTCGTCAGACGATTGGCCGCTGTCGGCTGGGCCAACGATTTCGGCGTAAACGTTGGTGCCACAGTTGATGCGGCTCTAGACACAGTTGACGCGGCCATCTGCTGGCGGGGTTGTTTCAGCAAGGTCACAGGCGTTGGAATTGCATACAAGGGATCGGGTGTTTGTCTTAGGGCTAGCACGGTCAACCCGCTGGCAGCCAGCCCAACGCCGATCAGGAACAGCAATATCTTCGTGGTACGATTGATCAATTTCTGATTACCCTACACTTCTTGGCCTACACTTCTTGGCCTATACTTCTTGCTCTATACGATGGCATATGGATCGGCGGCGTCGCGCAGACCATCGCCCAGAAAGTTAAAGCCGAGCACGGCCAGGATGATAAAGACCACCGGCGACATGCTCCACGGCGTCTCACCCAATGTACGCAGCGTTTGCGCGTCGCGCATAAGCAGCCCCCAACTGACCATTGGTACCTGAATGCCAATCCCCAAAAAGCTGAGAAAGGCTTCGGCCAGAATAATACCGGGGATGCTCAGGGTGAGAATCACAATAATATGGCTGAGTGTGTTTGGTAGCAAATGCACAAACATAATGCGCCAGTCCGAAGCGCCCATCTCCTTGGCGGCCAGAATAAAGTCGGTCTGGCGAAAGGCCATCACCTTGCCGCGTACCTCGCGCGCCAACACGGTCCACGAGAGCAGCGCAAAGATCAGCGACATGATAATAAAAATGCGGAAGGAATCCCAGGTACGCGGAATCACCGCCGCCAACGCCATCCAGAGCGGCAATTGGGGAAAGGCGCTAATGAATTCAACAAAGCGCTGAATCGCATTATCCACTATCCCACCATAATAGCCAGAAATAACCCCCACCAGCGAGCCGATGACCACACTGATAATTGTGCCAAAGATACTCATCGTCAAGGAGATGCGCCCGGCTTCGCAAGATTTACTCCACAGATCACGGCCCAGTTTATCGGTGCCCAAAAGAAAAATCGGCGCGCCCTCATCCACACTAAACAGGTGCCGGTTCATGGGAAAAATCCCCAGAAACTTGTAACTCCAGCCCTGGGCAAAGAATTTAATCGGAAACATCTGGGTAGTATCTTCTTCCCAGGTTGGCTCAAAGGTCTTCATATTAATGGTCACCACCTGGTTATAGACAAAGGGTCGCCAATGAAAATTGCCCGCTTCATCCCAAAAGCGAATGGGGGTTGGCGGAATCAAGGCATTGGACATCTCGATCTTGTCCAGCGGATAGGGCGCAAAGAATTCGGCAAAGAGCGCGAGCATGGCTAAAATCAACACAAGCAACCCCCCGACAATCGCTGGCTTGCTCTTGCGAAAACGTCGCCAAACCAGTTGCAAATAACTTTCGTTGCGCTCGATGAGGCTCTCCATCGGCGAGCCAGCGATTGCCTGCGGGTCAAGGGTGGTTACAGTCATTGCGTTCATAACTCCGTAGATGAAACGATTCAGGCCGGGTCATTACTTATACTTATAGCAGTTACGCAGTTGGCAGCGTTGCCATCTCTGGGGGCAGCCGGCAGGATGCCGGCGTTCCCAGGCAACTGCGTAACGCCTAACTTATACAGATTTTTCGCAGCATTCGTGACAAAGGCGGTTAAGATTTACACACTTATGTATAGCGAATGCGTGGGTCGAGCACGGCCAGAAAAATATCAGCCAGCAGATTCCCCACCACAATCAGCGTGGAGACCATCAACAGCGCGCCGCCCGACAGGAAAATATCCTGGGTCACCAATGCTTCATAGAACATGGGGCCAAGCGTGGGAATGCCCAACACAATGGTGGCTTCCAACTCACCTTGTACCATGTAGGGCAGCACCGTACCCTGATAGGCAATGATCGGATGCAGCGCATTGGGCACGGCGTGGCGATTCATCACCACACTCTCGCGTTGCCCTTTGGCGCGCGCCGTGGTCACATATTGGGCATTGAGCACATCCAACAGGTTGCCGCGCATGACGCGCATATTGCGTGCAATGCCGCCCAACCCGGCGATCAACACCACCGGCCACACATGTTTGACCAGATCGACAAAGCGCGCCCACGACCACGGCGCGACAGCAAATTCGGGCGAGAAGAAAGAAGAGACACTGGTTTGTTTAAAGGTAAAGACCAATGTGTAAATAATGACAAGCGCAATAAAAAAGCGCGGAATCGACGTAAAAATAAAGGCAATAATGCCCGAGATCGTATCCGTCCAGCCATATTGGCGCGATGCGACAAAGATGCCCAGAAAGATCCCGAAAAAGGTAGAAATGGCATGTGCCAGCAACGCCAGCATTAACGTTTTGGGAAAGCGCTCCCAAATCAATTCACCGGCATCGCGCCGATAGGCAATCGAGTAGCCAAACTCGCCCTTGGTAACAATCCCTTTGATCCAATTAAAAAACTGGACCGGCATGGGCTTGTCCAGCCCATAGCGAATACGCATATCATTGGCCGCGGTTTCCGCCCGTTCTTCGGTCAGACCAGAGTTATTGATCAAAAATTGTTTATAGGTGCTGGCAAAGTCGCCCGGCGGCAATTGAATCACCACAAAGGAAACGGCAGCAATCCCGATCAGCAGAAAAACAGAGATGACCAAGCGGCGCACAATGTAATTGAACATGGTTTGAATTCCAAACAGGTAATAAGGAAACAGGTAGCAGGGTAGCAAGGAACAGGGCGGCACGCTAGCTGCAAAACCCTGTCACCGCTTGTCTACAACAAAAAGCGTGCCGATCGCGGTCGCGTTCCACCCTGAAGCATGGGAACCAGCAAAACCGTAGTAAAGACTTTAGCCTCTTTCCCCAACCGAACAAAGACTAAAGTCTTTACTACCTGTCAAAACGTACGTTACACTGTACTAATTGCTATACACCGGCACCGTGTTCGGGCGGATCTGTTCGCGCTGATCTTCCACCGCGGTCCAGGTCTGCTCGGACATCATCGCATCTTCGACCCACTGGTACATAAAGGTTGGCGTGCCACCAGGGACGTTCTTGAAGCGCTTGGCCAGGGCCAACCCATAGCGACCGACAAAGACGCCCACATTGTAGTTGTGTTCGGTAAAGATGTGATTGTATTGGTTGATCAAATCCTTGCGCACAGCCGCATCGCGCGCGACACAGTATTGGTCAACAATATCAACCAATTCCTGTTCCCAATCGCGCAACACACGTGGGGTTTCGCCTTCGCGGTTCCAGTTGGGCGAGCTTTTGGTAGAAGGGGCCAGTGAGGAACAACGCGTAAAGGGCAGCGCAAATTCCTGACCACCGCGGAAGACCTGGAGATCCCACTCGCCACTGACGTTGAGATCATTCAACGCCTGGCTAGTCTGTGGCCGCAGATTGATCTTGATGCCGACAGCCCCATAGTTGGCGACCAGGGCTTCTGCCGTGTTAACGGTCTCCTGGGCATCCTGGCCGGCATTCATCGCCAGCACCAAGTCCTGGCCTGCCAACGGACCGTCACCCCAGTTCAGCACGCCATTGCCATCGGTATCTTCAAAGCCGAGGTCGGCCAACAGTTGCTTGGCGAGGTCGATGTTATAGGGATAGTAGACCACGGCACTGCGGTCAAATTCGGGGGAACCAGGGTAGAGACCACCTGCCCACGGGCGCAGGAAAGGCCCACGCATGATCGACTGCGTAATGCCGTCACGGTCGGTGGCGTGGCTCAAAGCCTGGCGGAAGGTATCTTCGCGGAAGAGGGCACGTACCCGCCTGATCGCGTTCATCCTTGACACCCAGCGATTCCGATTGATTGATCTGCAAGCCAAAGGCCAGCAATTCGGGACCCCAGTTCATGTTGAAGTGGGCATCTGGTTCTTGGGCCCGCTTGAGCGCTTCGACAAACTCGCTGGCGGGGTTTTCCAGGTTGGTGTGATCGCAGTCACCAGCCAAGGTGCAGAGCGTGCGCCCGACACCGCTGGGGCCTTTGCGGTAGATGGCTTCGTCGATGTAGGGCAGTTGATTGCCATTCTCATCGACTTTCCAGTAATAGGGATTGCGGCGCATGACCAGCAATTCGTCGGTCTTGTATTCAACCGCCGCCCAGGGTCCCATGGTGACTTGGGGAAGCATGTCGGGGGCTAGTGCATTCTCGTAGGCTTTGTAATCAGTATCGGTCTTATACTTGGGATGCAGGGGCTTGAGAATATGGGCAGGAGAGATGGCAAAATCGCCCTCGTCCATCAAATAGAATTTTTCCACCGGGCGCTCGACCGGGAACTTCCAGAGGATGGTATAGTCATCAACTTTTTCCAAGGTCGCCTCTTGGCCGTCCCACGTCCAGGCGTCGATCTTGGGGAAACGATTCACATTGGGATCGAGGATCACATCTTCCCAGGTGAACATCACGTCATCCGCCGTGAAAGGTTCGCCGTCTGACCACTTGGCCCCTTCGAGCAGGCTCATGGTGAGTTGCTTGCCATCTTCGCTCCATTCCCAGCTCTTGGCCAGTTGAGGGAAGGGAATGATATCTTGGTCAGCCCGGAAGAGCGGACCGGTCTGCATCAGCGCGCCATCGGAATGGTACATGGATTCAATGCCAAACCAGCCGGCGCTCACACCGGCACCATTATTCCAGCCCGCCGTAGGACAGGCCGAGAAATCGCGCCAGGAATCGCCATAGACGCCAATGCCATCGACCATGCCGCTCATCAACACAACTTGCGGTTCCTTGGGCAAACGTTCGGCCACGGGCGGCAATTCACCGGCTTCAACCAGCTCGGTCATCCAGGCGGGCTCATGATATTCGGGCAGCGCCTTGTAGGTGACGATCTGGTCAATCGGCAGTGGTTCGACAGCCACCCCACCAAGGTCCAGTTCTGGCGGCTCGGGATATTCGGCAGTGCCAGCGGCTAAATCGCCAGCGGGTGCGGCTTCTGCGGTGCGCCAATATGCACCCGACGTAACATCTCTTCGGCCCGTTCCAACGCAGCCCGCTGGCTCACCGGTTGATGCAACAGCACGGCTTCGGCAATCTGCCGCCCGATGGTGTGGAGCGGATTCAGCGATGTCATGGGTTCTTGGAAGATCATGCCAATTTCGCCGCCGCGAATGGCGCGCATTTGCTGGCCTTTGGGATCAAGCTTGGCCAGATCGACTGGTGGCTTGCCATCTGTGCGGTGCAACAAAATCTCGCCATCGACAATTTTGCCCGGAGGCCACTTGACCAAGCGCATGATCGACATGGCGGTGACACTTTTGCCACAACCACTTTCGCCCACCACACCCAATGTGGCCTGGCGATCCAGAGTCAAGTTGACACCATTGACGGCTTTCACCGTGCCTTTTTCTAGGAAGAAGTGCGTGTGTAGATTTTTGATCTCTAGGATGGGCTGGGCTGCCGCTGGTTGCGATTGGGCCGCGGGCACTACTTGTTCAAGGTGCGTGGGTGTACTCATCGCTCCGCTTTCTGTACGTCTGCGTATCCAACGTAACGG
>DAOTTR010000702.1:0-2791 GCA_034437715.1 Caldilineaceae bacterium | reverse complement strand
GCATAGGGAATCAAGACAAAGGTGTCTGGTTCCGTTTCGCGCAGCGGTTCGCGGATATTGCTCAACCAGTGGGCGATATCCACTTCGTCATTCTGCCACATGATAAACGAGACATTTTCGTCGGGCGCAGGCTGGGCAATAATGCGCTGAAGGTAAGGCTTGGTTTCGCCCCACCAAGCAGGATTCTGCACGACAACATGCTTTTGTGCATCAACATCCCATTCTTCAATCATAAAGGGGCCGTTGACACGTGTGCTGGCGCTGGCCGCAAATTCATCCACATCCACATCTTCCATCTTGACAAAGCCCGTGTTGTAATGGGCCAAGTTGGCAATCAGGAGTGGATAGGGCGAGGTGAGGCGAATTTCCAGCGTCTTGTCATCGACAGCAATCAGCCCTGCAATTGTTTCAGACGAGCCATCAATCACGGCCTTGGCGCCATCGATCAATTGCATGCCGAGCAGCGAAGACGTATAACAAGTGGTACAGCGCGGGCTGAGGGCATAGATCCAATAATCAATCGCCTCTTGGGCAATCACGGGCGAGCCGTCGGACCAGACTGCGTCCGGATGAATGTTGATCGTGTAGATCAGGCCATCATCACTCACCGTATAGTCGGTTGCCAGCCAGGGATGTGTCGCATTCTCCACATCGCGCAGGAAGAAGGGCATCCACATAAACGAAATAAAGGGACGGCCAAAGCCACCCTCGGCGGCTGGATTCAACCGGCTGAAGTTGCGGGATACATAATTCAAAGTCTGGTCTGCCGAGGCATCGGCCGGCAGCGGGCGGGCACTGTCGGCGGCGACCGCTGCGCTACTGCCCGCATCAGGCGCGGGTACAGCGGGCGCAGGTGCCCCCGGCGTAGCACATGCGGCCAATAGTAGACTGAGGCTAAGCAACAGTGGCAAGACAAGTGCAATACGATGGCGAAAGGTTGCGAACATGCAATTGCTCCTTTGTACTGGACAACGATTGTACTGAACAACGATTGCCCCAGATAAAATAGTGATGAAAAGTGAATTACTCCCACGTATCAAGTTTCAACCAACCACATCTCAGCCGCCAATTCTATGCAGGCTGAGATGTGGTTGGTTATTTGTAGGAAATTAGCTATTCCTCGGCAATGTACATATCGAGGAGGTTGGCCCAGTTGTTGTCCACATTGGTGGCGAAATTCTTCACGCGCGACTTAACGTTATATTCGTAGATGTCCCAGATCATGGGCAGCAAGAAGTAGTGTTCGAGCATTTTGGCTTCGGCCGCCTGCACGCCGGCGCAGAAGTTGGCATCGTCGCGCGACATGAGTTTCAAGTCGGCCAACATTTGGGCCAATTCTTCGTCTACCAGCGCCGCGCCCTCTGGATTGGAGATGCTGGCATAGTGGGAAGACAATAGATTCACCGGATCGGGCAAAATAGCACCTTGGCTTTGGCGGCGAATGTTGACCAGATCTGTTTCCTGACCCCAGGCATCCAGCGCACCGGGGCGAATTTCTACGTCAGTAATGCCCAGGTTATTCTTCCACTGTTCGGCCATGATTTCCGCTGTGCGGATATAGTTGGGCGATTGACCGCCGACCGTAATACGGATCTTGGGCAACGTGCCCGACGCATAGGCCGACGCGGCCAGTGCTTCCTTGGCTTTGGCCGGGTCATAGCCCCACTCGGGCCAATTGCCTTCGGTGTAACATTGCAGTTCAGGCGTGAGAATTCCGGTCATCAAACGGTCGTTGCGCGAGCCTTCCCAGGCGGCGTTGATCGCGGCGGGCCAATCGACGGCATGGGCCAACGCCTTGCGCACGTTGATATCGTCAATCGGCTCGACACTTGTCCACAGGGTGAAATGCAGGTTGACGGCATAGGGAATCAAATAGAAGCTCTCAGGCTCGGTGGCGCGAATGGTCTCGCGTACATTGGAGAGCAAGAAGGCAACGTCCACTTCGTCATTCTGCCACATAATCGAAGAGACATTTTCGTCTGCCGATTCCTGGGCAATGATCTGGGTAATGTAGGGTTTGGTTTCGCCCCACCAGGCCGGATTTTGCTCGATCTCAAATTTCTTCTCGTCCAGATCCCAGACGCGTACCTTAAACGGGCCATTGACGCGTGCACTGCCATCAGCCGCATAGGTTTCGCCCTTGTTGACATCTTCCATCTTGACAAAGCCCGTGTCAAAGAGCGCCAAGCGCGCGATAAAAATCGGATCCGGGCCGACCAGGGTGATTTGCAGCGTCTTATCATCAACAGCAACAACGCCGGTAATTTCTTCCGCCGTACCGTCGATCACCGCCTGGGCACCTTCGATCACATCAAAGCCAGCAAAAGCGCCGAGGTAGCAGCCAACACATTTTTCGGGATGCAGACCATAGGCCCAGTAATCCTTGGCCTCTTGTGCCAAGACAGGTGTGCCGTCCGACCAGACAGCGGCGGGATTGATATGGATGGTATAGACGCTCTGGTCTTCGTTAACTTCATATCCTGTGGCCAGCCATGGCGAGATGGTACCGGCATCGTCACGAATGAAGAAGGGCATCCACATGTGCGAAATCACAAAGCGCCCAAAGCCACCTTCCGACGCTGGATCCAACCGGCTAAAGCCGCGCGTCACATAGTGGATGGTCTGGTCTTCGGCAGCATCGTCGGGCAAGGCGCGGCTACCGGTGGCCGCGCTCTCTTCACTGCCACCTGAATCGGCGGCGGGTGCCACAGGCGCGCCAGGCACGGCGCAAGCCGCAAGCAGCAGGCTCAGGATCACCACCAGGGGCAAGATCATGCTTACCCGTTGGTGT
>DAOTTR010000701.1:0-13267 GCA_034437715.1 Caldilineaceae bacterium | reverse complement strand
CTTCAAGTAAGCCCGACCGAGATTGAATATACGGCGGATTCCCAATCACGGCATCAAAGCCACCCTCCGCAAATACTTCCGGGAAGGCCCCTTGCCAGTCAAAAACATTGACGCGGTAGACTTCTTCTTCATCGAGCAAGCTCAATTGGCCGTCATAAAAATCAGGACCAATCAGCGAGTTGCCACAGCGGATATTATTCGCCAAGTCCGGCAACACCCGATCCACCCCTTCGCGGATCAGGGCCATTTGTGGGTTGAGCGTCTGTTCGCTTTCGCCCTCCAACACCTTGAGCAGCAGGGAAAGCTTGGTCACCTCCACCGCCTGGGGATCAATATCGACGCCATAGAGATTGTTGAGCAGAATGCGCTTGCGTTCGTCAATCGTCAGCCGCCACTCGCCCTTTGCGCTCTGGTACAGTTGGGGATTCGATTTATTGGCCCACTGTTCCGGCCCATCGGCCAAATATTGGGCCTGATGCCAGTCGAGCAAAAATTGATACGCGCCGAGCAAAAAGGAGCCGGAGCCGCAGGCCGGATCGACAATGCGCGACCGACTCACCCCGCCGCGCGGGCCGGGGCGCTTGTCCGCCACCAATTTGCCCACCGTCTGTTGCACAATGTAGTCAACAATGTAAGTGGGGGTATAGTAGACACCGCCCGCCTTGCGCACTTCGGGCTTTTCCTCGACCTTGGCCTGGTGGCCGGCGGTCAGCCGAATCACTTTGCCGAGAAACTGTTCGTAAACCTGGCCCAGGATGTCGGCGGGTAGCACCGAAAATTCATAGGGGCTGTCGGGGTAGTAGAGGTTTTTCAGAACATCCTTCAACACCTTATCGTCAATCGTCAAGTGGGGTGTCAATAAATCGGGATGACTGCCGCGCCCCTTTTCCGCTTCAAAATGAAAGAGGCCAGAATTGTAGCGGGCATCGGCCAGTTGAAAAAGCTGGACCAACCGCGGGTAGACTTCACTGCTATTCTGTAAGGCCATGAGCCGGCCATAGGGTTCGATCCCGCGATCCTCACAGATGCGCAGAAAGATAATGCGGTCGATCGTCTGTTGCACGGCAAAGTTGAGTTCGCGCTGGGCAATTGCCCCATTGCGCAGCGCAATATTGCGCGCCAACAGTTCGCGCCAGCGTTCGATCTCCGCTAGAAAGGCGTTGTCAACTTCGGCGGTGCCCTTCTTGGCCTTGTGGGACTCGGCATACTTGTCAAAGGAGCCTTTGAGAATGGCTTCGCGACTAAAGATGCCGGCCAGTTCATCCCAGCGGTCGGCATAGTCGGTGTAGCGCAGGTAGAGCACGCGCGCTGTTGCCGCGTTATCGCCAACATTGGGCTTGGGACGGCAATCATAGACCGCTAACTCTTCAAAATCGGTGAGGATGCTGAGGGGCAGTTTGGCACTCCAGGCATAGCGGCGTAGCTGGTAGGCGGGGTGAATGTCATGCTTGATATCGACGGCAGGCTTTTTCGCTTCGAGAAAGAATTTGCGACCACCACCAATCCGAAAAGAATAGTCCGGCGCTTTGGTAATCCCACCGACTTTAATCGCGTCCTCATGCACCACATCTTTGTAGGCTTCAGCATAGCCTTGCTCGTTGCGGACATCCCAACCCAATGCAATGAAAAGTGGATCAATAAACTCAATCCGCACTTGGGTTTCGTTATAGACGCCACGCGTATAAGCATCCAGATTGCGGTCAAAACGGTCAATCAACGCCAGAACGGTAGTGGGGATGGGCATACGGTTTCCTTATTGCGCGATTTGCACGCTAGCCTCAACTAGATTTTAGCATAACCAGCGGAATACGCAACTTGTTGACAGGAAATCGTAAGCAAAACTGTAACGATTCAGCCGGGAACGCGCCCAAGGGGCTCCCGATTCCTGGTAGCAACAGTGCGCCTGCCGCCAGGATGGCGGCGTTCCCAGGGGTGAAAATCGCGGCTGAAATCGTTATGTAAAACCACTACCTGAATCGTTACCGATGCGCTACAAATGTAAGGGCTTGGTGGCACAGGTAGCTGTCAAATTGGTTGACGAAGCGTGCTGATGCGCCGCAATAAAGCTGCTTCGATACGCAAGTCACGTAGGTGTAAGGGCGCGGCTGCAATGCCAAGTTCTGTCGCCGCGTCCCAATACTTGCGCGCCAGGGTCAAGGTCGCCATGCCCTGGGTCAGGGGCAAGGTCGGGCGATTTACCCAGAGCAGTGCTTCCAGTTGGCAACTGGCCAGGGCATCCGGCAGGATCTGCCCTGCCAGCTACGCGCCCAGAGCATCGCTGGGTAGCGGCAAATAGACTGTGCGCTGGATCGGGCCACAGTGCAACAGGCCCCCGCCAATCAACAGCACATCCGCTGCTGTGGTCATGCGCGCCATGGCTTGATCCACATCAAAACAGGCCGGGAACGAATCATCAACCACAATGGTGCCAGGCGCCAAGCGCGCAACATCCAGCAAATTCGGCTGGCTGGTTGCGCCGATGATTAGATCTGTTTGATAGAATTCGGCGGGTAATGCTCCTGTCACTTCGATTATACGCACGCGGCCTTGGTAGTCAAATTCCTGGCGCAGCGTGGCCGCCAGCGCATGTAGTCGCTGGGCACTGCCTTTGACATCACACAGGGTTAGCGCTGCCGGGTGACCAGCCCGCTGCAAGAGCAATTGGATGGCCGCGCGGCCAATCGACCCCAAGCCTAGACAGCTGACTTCCTGTGTCGCCAGCGTCTGCCCAGTCGCGGCCAAGACTGCCAGCACCGATTTGACGACAGCAACGACTGTGGTGCTGTGGCCAGTCGTGAGCGGCGGCCGCGGCGAGGCTTGCTCGGTCTCCAGCAGGGCATAGCCATAGCGGGTGTGGGCAGGCAACATGCCGGCCAACGCCACACAGCGCGCGCCCAGTGTTTGTGCCTGGCCGATGGCTTGCTGGATTGCTTGGCAAAGTTGATCGGTGGGAATTGTGGCTAACTCATCGGCAAACCAGGGAATGGCGATCAGGCCAGAACAGCCCAGGCGCGTCTCCATGCGTTCCAACCAGCGCGCCTGCCCTGCCGGAAATAACAGGTGCCGGACTTGATTGGCCGCCAACTGTGTACCGAGTGGCCCTAGCGCGGCCTGGATCTGCGCAAATGGTGGCAAGTAGCCGATCAGCGCCGCGTCCAGGTGTGATCTGGGTTGAGTATCTTGTTCCTCTTCCAACGGCCTATTCGTGAAGTGAATTGCCGCCGGCGCGGGTGGCTCGATTTGTTGATGCAATGCTTGCTGAAAGCCACGCGCAAACTGTTGCAATTGCTGCGCTGCCAACACCTGGGAGGAACAAGTGAAGAAAAGGCGCAGTTGCCCTGCGAGCTTGCGCGCGGTCAGTACTAGATCGGTGCCCACACCTGGCGGCTGTAGCTCGGTTTGCGAATCTTCCCAGCGCACACGCAACGTGGCACTGTGCAACTCGCCCAACACGGTAAAGTCCATATAGCTAAAGAGAAACTGCGTACCAATCGCGGCGGCTACGGCAGTCTGCGGCGGCAGCAGATGGGCAATGCGCCGTGGTGACAGGGTATGGGCGCGGGCTTCGCCAAAGGCATGGGCCACCTGCTGCACCTGGGCGTGCCAGTTGTCATCTGCCAGTTGTATACGGAGTGGCAATGCTGTGGCAAAGGTCCCAAAAATGCACATGATATCCGGCAGTGGTTCATCGCGCCCGGCCAGCGCGGAACCAACCACCAAGTCGGCTTGCCCAGTCAACTGGCGCAACTGGTACAGAAAGAGGGTGAGCAACAATTCATAGGGTGTGACATTTTGGGCCGCGGCGTATGCCTCTAAGCGTTCCACCAAGCGCGCGTCGAAATCCAAAGTGTGATGCACCCAAGCCGCCTCCTCTGCCCCTGTCCCTTGGCGGAGGAGCGGTGGCTGGTAAGGCGTTGCAAAGCGGGTGCGCCAATAGTGCTCGGCGGCTGGATCGCTGGCGCGTTCATGCTGCTGGTGCAGCGTCACATAGTCGCGAAAGTTGCTACGCAACGGTGATAACGGGGTGGGTTGGCCTTGTACCAACGCATCATAAAGTTGCAACAATTCCTGCCCCAACAGCCAACCACTCCAGCCATCGCCAATCAGATGATCGGTGGCGACAAACCAGAGATGCTGCGTCGGCGTTACGCGGCAAATGTGCATCTCGATCAGCGGCCACTGCGTCGGATCAAAGCGGCGGCTTTGTAAGCGGCCCCAGCGTTCGGCCAGCGCAATCTGTTGCGCGGCTGCATCGGGCAGGGATTGTAGATCTTCAAACGAAACGGGCAGCGGTTGATCGGCGGGCAACTCGCGTTGTTGGCGTATGCGTGCTGTATCTGTTGCCGGAAAGACCACGCGCAACATCAAATGGCGCGCCACCAACAGTTGCACGGCTTGGGCAAAGCGAGCAACGTCCAACGCACCCTCTAATGCGAAGCGCGCACACCAACTGGTGGCTTGATCGGCGCGACCGGCATGCAGCAGCAAAAAGCCGGCCTGCGCCAGCGTGATGCCAAAGTGATCGCCCGTTGCCGCGCTTGTGGGCGGCTGCGTTGTCGGTCGATAATCGTCCAGTGCCTGGGCCAGGGTTGCCAATGTGCGGTAGCGATAGAGATAGGTGGCGCGCGGCAATACGTCACGCTGTTTTTCCAGTTCGGCAAAGACGCGGATTGCCTGGAGCGAGTCGCCGCCTAGCGCAAAGAAATCATCATTGCGGCCAATTGCGCGGGCGGTGGTTGGCGTCCCCAATATCTTTTGCCAGATCTGGAGCAGCAGTTGCTCGGTCGGCGTCTGCGGCATCGCCTGGGTCTGGACGCGCGGCAGCAACATAGTTTTTGGGCTGTCAGCGGCCAGTGCATGTCGATCAATTTTGCCGTTGGGTGTCAATGGCAGGCGATCCTGTTGATAGAAATGATGGGGCAGCATATAATCGGGCAAGCGGTTGCGCAGCCACTGGCGCAATGCCAGCTCCTCGGGTGGCACATCCCTACATTCCAGATAGGCGACGATTGCTTGTTCGTTCGCTGGTTGGTCGGTGGTCCGTTGTCGCGTGAGCACGGCGCTCAACCGTATGGCCGGATGTTGCATCAGTACCGCTTCGATCTCGCCCAATTCAATGCGATAGCCGCGCACCTTGACCTGCTCATCCAGGCGGCCCAGAAAGAGCAAGGCCCCATCGGCGCGCTGCTGCACCCGGTCGCCAGTGCGATAGGCGCGCTGCCCTGTGGCATCCATGACAAAGCGCTGGCTTGTCTGCGCGTCGTCGTTTAGATAACCTGGCGAGAGACTCACGCCACCGATGCCTAATTCACCGGGCGTGCCTATGGGGCAGGGCAGGCCAGCCGCATCCAGCACCTGTAGGTGGGCACCACGGATGGGATAGCCAATCGGCATCTGCACCTCGTCCGCGCTGGGACAGTGAGTCACCACATAATAAGTCGCGTTGATGGTGGTTTCGGTCGGGCCATAGAGGTTGACAAGCTGCTGTTGGCTGCCGTATCCATCACCATAGAGATCAAACCAGCGGCGCACAAGGTGGGCCGACAATGCCTCGCCGCCCACTTGAAGCCAACGTAGATGAGGCAGCGCGGGTGGGGGCGCGCCGGTCGCCACGCATTTCTCAATGGCGCCCAACAACCGTCCCCAGAGCGCCGGTGCCGAACTCCAAACCGTTATCCGTGCCTGCTGTACAAATTGGAGCAAGGCATCTGGATCGTTGACAGTACTTCGTTCAACTGGAATAACCGTGCCGCCGGTGACCAGCGGGGCCAAGATCTGGCGGATCGACGCGTCAAAACAGAGCGCGGTCGCTTGCATTACGCGATCGGTGGAGTTGTAGCCAAAGGTGTCAACTGCCCAGCCAATATAATTCGCCAGCGCGCCGTGGGGGATGGGGACACCTTTGGGGCGGCCGGTCGAACCCGAGGTAAAGATGATATACGCGATCCGCGCTGACGCTACGATCAGGGGTGGCGGCGCGTCAACTAGCGCTTGGCACAACGTCGCCAGCGAAAGCAGTTGTATCGCGCCCCCCAGCGCCGCATGAATCGCTTTTGCACGCTCGGTCAGCGCAGCGGGGAAGATGAGTATGCGTACTTGGGCCTGCCCTAGCTGATCGGCGTGGCGCGCCGGTGGATGGGCAGGGTCCAGGGGCACCCAGGCGGCGTTGGCTTTGGCGATGCCCAGGAGCAGGATAATGGCTTCTGCCGACGGCTCGGCCAGCAAGCCGACGCTGTCGTCCGCCGTCATACCCTGCGCGCACAAGGCCGCTGCCACCCGATCAGACTGCTGGTCAAGTTCGCCATAGGTGAGCGTCGTCCCATGATCCCACACGACCACCGCATCTGGCGTGCGCCGACATTGGGCTTGCACCTGTGCATGGACAGGGACAAAAGCTGTAGACAGTGTTATGGGTTGGGCGACGGCCACCAATGCTTCTAACTCGCGGACAAAACTGGCGGCCAACGCGGCAACGGTTTCTGGGTGAAAAAGCGGCGTCAGATAGTTCCAAGCGAAACCGAGCGCGCCATTGAATTCCCAGCCGACCAACGATAGGCGCATAGCTGCCGTGGCCGTGCGCCCAAATAGATCAATCACTTCGACTGGACAATCGACGGGTGGGGTGACGGCAAAGCGGGCAAAGCTAAACCCAACCGGGCTGAACATACGTGGCTGTGCTGAAACAATGTTAGGCACGACTTCGGCCAGTAGACGCGTCAAGTCCAGGCTGCTGATACTTTTATGGTGTTGGATCGCTACCCAAGCCTGCCGAATGCGCTGCCCAAGCGCGAACACCGTTTCGTTCGGCTCCAAGGCGAGGCCGAGGGGCAAGGTGTCGGCAAATGAGCCAACGACTTGCATCATCCCCGGTGGTTGTGTGGGGCGTTGCGCGTCGGCGACATTGACGATCAGATAGGGCAGATCGCTCCACCTTTGTAGAGCGCGTAGATAGGCGGCCAGTAACAGGTGAAACAGCGAGAGATCGTGTTGCGCGGCGAGTTGCGTCAATGCTGCTGTGAGATGCGGCGTCAACCGGGTGGCGTGGGCCGCCTGTTGCATAACCTCCCATTCCTCTGGTGTGAACTGATCGGGATCGCGATCAAAGGGCAAGCGAATGGGCAGGGCCGGGGCGTAATTGGTGATTTGCTGTTGCCACCAAAGCTGCGTTGCGGTGTCGCAAGCCTGCTGCGCGGCTACATACGCCTGAAATGTGCCCTGGGGCAGCGGCAGATCGGGCACCCGATCGTGTACCAAGGCTGTGTAGATCGTCCATAACTCGTGGGCTAGCAGACTGAGACTCCAGGCATCGCCGGCAATGTGGTGGATGGTCAGCAGCAGATGCCAGCAATTGGGCTGACTGTCATCGGCAGCTAGCGCGATCCGCCAGGGGCTGCCGTCTGTCAGGTCAAACGGATGATTGACGATGGCCGTTTCCAGGCGCGCCAATGCGGTTTCGTCCACGGGCTCTGCTTGCTCAATTTGCGGGAGGATCCCGGGTTCGTCTACTGGATAGATGGTTTGTTGCGGCGTCTGCGTGCCAATGTCTGTGATCGAGAAACGGGCACGCAACAGTGGGTGGCGTGCTGCCACTTCGTCTACTGCTCGTTGCAGCGGTTCAAGTTGGAGCTCTCCGCGCAGCGTCTGGCGCAAAAAGGCAACGGCGGGGCGCGTCGGGTAGAGATATTGGTTGATCGCAAAGGCACGTTGGGTGGGACTAAGCGGAAAACTAGCAGATACAACTGGGTTGGCTGCGCGCAAATGTGATGGTTCTGATGATGGCGATTGGGGCTGATCGGCCAAGTGGCGGGCGAGATCGGCAATGGTTTGGTATTCAAAAAAGAGGGTGGCTGGCAAACCCCGAAACCCGGCTGCCTCCAACTTGAGCACCAGATCCAATGCGTCCATGGAATCGATACCCAGGCTCAGAAAGGAGGCTTGGGTGGACAGGGTTTCTGGCTCCACCTTGAGCACTGTTGCCAGCAAGGTTTGCAGCGTGCGCTCGCTTTCAGTCGCCGCGCTGATGGGCAAGGTGGCGGGTGGGGCGTGGCGAGTGGGGGGCGTTATTGCCTCATCAATCCATTCGTTGCTACTATCTGAATCAGCGCTTGGTTTGAGAATCACGACCTGATCTGTGTCTAGGGATAGCGCGCGATAAAAGGCGCGCACGCCTTCTTCCGAGCGAATTCCGGCTAGGCCGTGGTCTGCCAGGCGCTGCAACAGGCGGGGCTGCGCCCCCATGCCGGTTTCGGCCCAGGCGGCCCAGTTGAGAACCGTACAGGCGATGCCGCGCCTGCGTTCGGCCATCGCTAGGGCATCTAGGAACGCATTGGCTGCCGTATAATCACTCAAGCCGCCGCTCAAACCAGGGACGACGGATGCAATGGAGGAGAAGAGAACAAAGCAATCCGGTTGGATGGCGCGCCGCTGTAACTCTTGTGCCAATAACCAAGCGCCTACGATCTTGGGTGCTACCACAGCCTGAAAATCAGCATGGGTTTTGCTGCGCAGCGGTTGGGGCTGCACAATCCCAGCAGCATGGATCACCCCAGCCGGCGCGCCATAGATCTGCTCGATATAATCAAAGAGCGCTGTCACCTCGTCGGCTTGGGTGACGTCGGCCACCAGATAATCGACAGTTGCGCCGCGCTTACGGAGCGCGGCCACAAAGGCGGCACGTGCCGGCGCGCGCAGCAATGGCGTCCGCCCCGTCAAAATCAGCGGTATCCCCTGCTCGGCTAGACTGCGCGCTACCGCTGCCCCAATGCCGCTGGCCCCGCCGGTGATCAGATATGCTCCATGTCGCAAGTGGGTGCGCTTTGCTTGATCGGTCGTAGGCTTAGTGGCTATCTGGCGCGTGAACCGGGTCCAACGGTCATCCACGCGCCGCCAAGCCAGCACGCTGTTGCAAGGTTCAGCCTGCAATTCAGCACTGAGCAGCGAAAGTTGTGTCGCCAAATTATCGGTTGGCGGTAGATCGACCACCGTACAGGGCATGTCACCGCTTTCACTGTGTAGGGCAAAGGCCAGCCAGCGCTGCGCGCTCGGGTGCCCCCTGCTCCAGTTCCAGCGCATAGGCTGCGGCTGTGACCACCCATAGCCCGATCGGACGCCGCTCTGGTGGTAGCAACAGCATACGCCGCGCTAGCGCATGTAGGGTAAAGACCCCTTGGGCCAGGCCGGTGTCTAGCGCCGCGCGACTATCTAGTGGCGGGGGTTGCCCCATAGGTCCAATCAGGACGAGACCCCAGCTCGCTTCGTTTTGCGTGAGAAGTCTATCTAGTTCGTCATCGTCGCGTGGGCAGGGTTGGTGTGTGCAGGCAATGCCCTGGATTTGCAGATGATCGGCTAGCGCTGCTGCGAGTTGTTGCGCCGCGGGTGTATCAGCCGACAGCAGTAACCAGGAACGGATGGGCGAAGTGGTCGGCTTTGGTGATAATGGTATTGGTTGCCAGACTATGCGTTGGAACCAATGGTCGATTTCTGGGTCTGCTACGGGCAGTGCGATCACGCCAGTGGATTGGGTTGTGTTTCGTGCTGGGCTAGATACTGGGACATTTTCTACCCAATAGCGCGTGTGGGCAAAGGCATGGGTTGGCCGCGCAACACGGTATTGTTGCGCATTGAAGAGCGGCGCTTCTTCGAGAATAATATGCGCGTTGGTGCCGCCAAAACCGAAGCCACTGACGCCAGCCCGCAACGGTTGATCCGTTTCTGCAGCGGCCCAATCGATGAGGGTCTGGTTGAGTGTGAAGCCAGCTTGTTGCAATTTCAGGCTAGGCCGTACCTGTTCACAATGCAAGGTGGGCGGCAACTGACGATGTTGCAACGCCAGCAGCACCTTGATCAGACTGGGCATCCCCGCGGCGCTGAGCAGATGACCGACGTTTGGTTTGACTGTGCCCAGATAGCGCGTGCCATTGAGGGGTGCTTTGCCAAAGAAGCGCGTCAGTGCGCGTGCTTCGACCACATCGCCAATGCGTGTGGCCGTGCCGTGGGCTTCGATGTAGGAGATAGTGGCTGGATCAATATCGGCTGTGGCATAGGCGGCGCGCAAAACAGCCTCTTGACCAGCCGGGCTGGGGGTAATCGCACCCAAGGATCGCCCGTCGTTGTTGATGGCTGACCCCCGCACCACGGCCAGGATTGGGTCTTGTGCAATGGTGGCACGCGCAAGCGTGCTCAATAGCAACATCCCGCCGCCTTCGCCCAACACAAAACCATCGGCGCGCTCGTCAAAGGCAAAGGTATGGGCCGTGGCGGAAAGCACGCCAGCGCTGCTAAAGGCGACAAAGGGCGTGGGCGTAATATTGAGATTGATGCCGCCCACCAGGGCCAGGTCACAATCACCCGCCAGCAAACTTTGGCGCGCCATGTGCAGCGCCACCAACGATGACGAACAGGCCGTATCGAGCACCAAGGCCGGACCCGTCAGGTTCAGGCTGTGGGCGATCTGGCCGGCGATCTGGTTGCGGATATTGTTGGCGACCAACATGGGGTGGGTGGGCTGACCGGAGAGCAACAGGGGGATGGTCAACTCGCTATAGCTGTTTTGGCCAATTCCCAAAAAGACACCAATGCGCAACCCCGCACGGCGATCATTCGTGTAGCCAGCATGCGTTACTGTTTCATGGGCTAGTTCCAGCAGGATGCGCTGTTGCGGGTCCATGATGCTGGCTTCGGCGGGCGCAATGCCAAAGAATGCGGCGTCGAAGCGCTGAATGTCGTCGAGAAACGCGCCCCACTGCGAGATACTTTTGCCGGGTTGGTAGGGTGGTGGCGCAAAGAAGTGATCCGTTGACCAGCGCGCCGGCGGCACCTTCTGCACGCTTTCGACACCGGCGGCTAGGTTTTGCCAAAACGCTTCAGGCGAATCCGCGCCAGGGAAGCGGCAGGCCACGGCTAGAATGGCAATCGCTTGGGTTGCAGAAGAGGACATAGATTACTTTTCCACTATCATTCTATTGGCAACACCCAAGGCCGCAATGTTCGCTATCCTTCTGTTATGGATACTGTCCAGCAGTAATGAGTGCTTGTCTTATACGAATTCGTTCACCATGATTTAGCGCCAGTAAGTTTACCGTAACACGGCCAATTGGCGTCAATGAAAAGATCAGGTTGCCTTGCAATTGGAAGTGTTCTTTCCAGTGGTGAAGACGTGGGTTGAAAAGCGGAACAAGCGCGCCAGTGGTGGGGTCAAGCGAGGCAATATTCGGTCCTTTTTTGCGATTGCAATGGATACAAGCTTGGGCTAGATTTTCTAGGACTGTCTTACCGCCATGTTGTTCAGCAATAATATGATCAATCGTGTGAGAAAGTAGCACACTCTGCTCACGGATTAGGCAATACTCACAGTAGTAACCGGCGCGTTCTCGAATTTGCTGGCGTAGTGCAGCGGGGATATGGGTACGACTCATGCTCTTGTGCCATCGTGGCGTTGGGCGCGTGCCTTAATCAGCGTCATTAGATAGTCAAGTCGTTCATACTCGTCAAGCTCTTCCTGTTCTGCTTCACTAAGCGCGCTTTCCTGATTTCGATCTAATAACTCGTGGACGCGCGCAATGACATCCAGGGAAGGTCGGAAATCGATAATTTCGCTTGGCGTAGGACCACTTGCGAAAAAATTAATAATTTCTTCCGATAATCCATAGCGACTAGGCTCGAACCCGCGTAGGCCTAATTCTAGAAGATCTACCAAGCGATTCTGCATTGGCTTTAGCCGTGCTGCTAATTCTTCCGGAACTTCAATTGTAAGTTGAACCATTGATCTACTCCATTTGAACAGTATAACAACCATTCGTGGGCAGTGATTGATTATAGCATAGATAACTAGTACAAGACGGCGTAAATAATCCAATCGCGGTTGCAGGTCACGTTTGGTACGTGACAGATTCGTTGTATGCAAACCAGCCGCTTTGTAACCCCACAAGCGTCGTCGCGCAAGGCGTGGCACAAGCGGTGGTGCGGCCTTGGGCGGATTGTCACGTTGCAAACGTGACCTACGAAAACTGCTTCGTATCGATTGGCTTATTTATGCCGCAGTGGACTAGATTTTCGTGAACCTGGCTATAATGCCGGGGCTATGCAAAGGAAATGCTTGCAAAACGTGGCTGGCACTTCCTATATGTACCCTGGCTGTCCACTCGTTTTGTGCATTAAGTGCCGGTCATGTTGCTCCAAACCGTCAACGGCTATATTGTTGGATCTTCTCCTGACAGTAACGCGTGCCCTTGGCGTTCGCTTCTTCCGGGTAGATCAGGAGCGTATCCAGGGCATGCAATAGCGCATAGGCGAATATACGCTGAGTGAAGCGTGGGCTCTCCTCGGGCGTATAGCCTTCGATCATGGCATCGAGTGTTGTGCGATCATCGTGCCAGAAGTACCACCAGGCGAAGTCGAGCGCCGGATCGCCGCCACACGCCCATTCCCAATCAACCGCGGCCACCAGCCGGGTTTCATTGACCAAAACATTGGTGCCCGCAAAGTCACCATGACAGAGGCGCGGCGTGCCCGTATAGGTGTGTAGCAGCGCAAGGGCTTCGTTGAATCGATCCGGCAAATTGGGCGCATTTGTCACTAATGGTAGGGCGCTTTCGAGGCGGGCGCGGCGGTTGGCGAGCCAAGCCGTGATGGTGGGCGACTGATCGGCGGCATTGGGCGGCAAGAGACCAAATGTCGGCACGGCGAACGCGTGCAATTTGCGCAACTGTTCCCCGACATCGCGACCAATCACAGGGCGCATGGTGGGGTCGAAGCCAGGCGGATCAAATTCGACACCCTGGACAAATTCCTCGACTGACCAGCTATAGTCACCCGCGTTGACGCCATCGCTGATGGTTGTGCGATCATGGGCGGCAATGGCGGGGGTGGGAAAGCCGAGCATCTGTGCCTGCTGTTGGGCGGCCACAGCGCGCTGCAACCGTTCGCCCGGCGCGGCGTCTACGCGCACAACCCAGAAGCCATCACTGGTACCGGCCAGAAACGTATGCTTTTGCGTACCGCCGGACAGGGGATGGATATCAAAGATCAAGGTGTGCAGCGCGCTTTCGAGGGCAGGCAGTAGCTCGCCAGGAAAGGTGACAGATGCGTCGTTCACGTGAAATTTGTCCTTTGTTGATAGCAAGCCATAAGTAGCATGAGACAGTGAGACAGTAGGACAGTGAGACAGTAGGACAGTGAGACAGTAGGACAGTGAGACAGTAGGACAGTGAGACAGTAGGACAGTGAGACAGTAGGACAGTGAGACAGTAGGACAGTGAGACAGTAGGAC
>DAOTTR010000700.1:0-3289 GCA_034437715.1 Caldilineaceae bacterium | reverse complement strand
ATGCAGTAGGGGCGGCTTGCCGCCGCCCGTTCGCAGCGAGCCAAACGCGGGGCGGCTGCAAGCCGCCCCTACGCATGATTTTGTTTGGCAAGCGCTGGATACTTATTGCTTTGCAAGCGTCTTTAGGGTCTGCCAGACCCTAAAGGTCTAGAAGTACGCAACCAATTTGCCTAAATCATTACTAATCTATACTGTAGTTGGAAACGGGAAAAGCCTTTGCTTGCTTTTCCCGTTTTGCTTGCGCGCGACCTCTGTAAATCACCCAATGCGCTATACAAAACACGTACTACCCGCATCCACTACGTTCAGATCCTGCCCCATTATGCTATAATTAGCACAGCAATTCAAGCCAATTTGTAATAACCAAAGGAAGAGAACATGGATGGACAACCCTTGCGTGTGGGCATTGCCGGCTGTGGTAATATCGCCGGCCCTTACGCGCGTACGATGAAACCCTATGCTCAATTGGAATTGGTCGGCGCGACGGATGTCATGCCAGGGCGCGCTGAGCAACTGGTCGAGCAATATGGTGGGCGCGCCTACGCCTCGCTAGACGAGATGCTGGCCGACGACAGCATTGATCTGGTGGTCAACCTGACCATTCATCACGCCCACCCCGAAGTGATCACCAAGTGTCTCAACGCGGGCAAGCATGTGCATAGCGAGAAGCCGCTGGCCATGCAATACGCCGAGGCTAAGCGCTTGGTTGATCTGGCGGCGGCGAAAGGGCTACGCCTGAGCTGCTCGCCGGTGACCTATATGGGCGAGGCACAGCAGACGGTCTGGAAGGCGATCCGCGATGGCAAGACCGGCCCGGTGCGCGTGGTCCATGCCGAGGTCAATTGGGGGCGCATCGAGGCGTGGCATCCCAACCCTGGCCCCTTCTATGATGTGGGCGCGCTCTTTGATGTGGGCGTCTATCCGTTGACGTTGGCGACGACCTTCTTGGGCCCGGCCCGGCGCGTGACTGCCTTTGGCAAGGTGCTCTACCCCGACCGCGTGACCAAGGAAGGCGTCCCCTTCCACATCGACACGCCTGATTGGGTGGTGGCAGCGGTGGAATTGGCAAATGGTACGGTTGTGCGGCTGACGACCAACTTCTATGTCGGTCATCACAGCAAGCAAAAGGGGTTGGAATTTCACGGTGATCTGGGCTCCCTTTGGATCGGCAGCTTTCAGGATTTCCATGCACCGGTAGAGTTCAGTGAATTTGGCAAGCAGTACGCGCCCGTTCCCTATGTGCGCGAGCCGTTTCAGGGCATTGAATGGGGCCGATCCGTGCTTGAGATCTACGAGGCGATCCAGGAAGGCCGTCCGCAGCGCCCCACGGGAGCCCAGGCTGCCCATGTCGTTGAGATCTGCTGCGCGATTGTCGAGTCGTACCAGACTGGCAAGCCGGTCGGGGTCACCTCCGACTTTCCTGCACCCTGGCCAATGGATTGGGGTCAGTGAACCGGTTGACGATTACGCCAACGTTAAATTCGTGTTGAATTCATTCAGAGCAGCCGGTAATGAAATTTAACGTTGTCGTACGATGATGGATGCGTGACAGAGGAGAAATCACCATGAAACGCTATGGACAAACCCTCGGCGTCAAGCCAGAACGCTTCAAGGAATATGCCGAAATCCACGCCAATGTCTGGCCAGAGGTGCTGGCGATGATCGCGCAGTGCAATATTCGCAACTATTCGATCTTTCACCATAACAACACACTCTTTGCCTATTTTGAATATCACGGCGACGACTTTGCGGGTGATATGGCCAAGATGGCTGCTGATCCCAAGACACAGGCATGGTGGGGCGTCTGTGTCCCCATGCAAAATCCACTGCCGACACGCCAGACGGGTGAATGGTGGGCGAACATGGCAGAGGTCTTTCACACCGATTAAATTGACCCCTAGACTCTACCGGTGTTGTGCAAATGGTGAGCGTGCGAAGGCGGTATAGTGCTGACGGACATCTGGCACTTCATAACAGGGCGTGCCTTGTACTTCTACCCAAGCATGGGCTTGAAAAAGCTGGCCGCCATTGCGCACGCCGATCTGGATTTCGGCGGCAATGCCCTGGCGCTGTAATAACCACCACAGTGTTAGTGATCGGGAAAGACAGTTGCCAGGGTACAAACCCACGCCGACAGCACGCACTATCGTACGTTCGCGCTGGGGTTTCGAAAAAGCGTAATTTTTTTCCACATGGGTTGATTTCTATTTGCTATTCTCGCCGGTTGGTAAGCTCGCGCCCAGCCTATCATACTGAGTTGGCACCGCCGGTGCAAGCCAGACAGCTTACCGTTAATTTGCTTTTTTGCAAAATCTGCTTTTGATTGAATGGATTTTACAATTTGGGTTGCCCTCCACTTTCCCTTATCCTCATTCCTCGTTAAAATAGTCAACTGGCAATTCTAGAATGTTCGTTGCCAATCTGATCGCAACTGCAAGCATGCTTATCTAGCGCATAGCGCATTTCCTGTGCTGATGGGAACTGTGCCTATGGCGCGGCAATGCATAGAAAGAAGGTTTACCATGAACGCAAAGCAAAACTTTACCACACAAGCACTGGTGGCAACGCTCATCCTCAACGCCTTGTTGCTGGGCGCATTTTATTTTATGGCCGGCGAACCATTGCAAGCCAGCGGACAACTGATCGCGTTGCTGGTGATTGGCGTCGTCTTGACCGTGATATTGGCTGCTCTGATCGTCTTTTTGGGTGGCCGTGCCATCGATGCTGCGACGGCCGCGGCCCTGGCCAGTGTGCCAGCGCCAGCTCCCCAAGTTGAGGGCACACCCACGCCACCCAAGCTGGCACCGGTTGCCCCACCGCAGCCCGCCCCAACCGCAGCCGCGCTACAGATGCTCGCGATCCTGCAGCGCGAGGGCCGGTTGATTGATTTCTTACAAGAAGATCTCAGCTTGTACGAAGATGAGCAGATTGGCGCGGCTGTGCGCAGTATCCATGCTGGTTGTAAAGGCGCGTTGGCCGCCCATGTCACGCTGGAGCCGGTGGTGGCAGAAGCAGAGGGTAGTCCGATTACCGTTGCCCCCGGCTTTGATGCCCACGCGATCCGGCTGACGGGCGATGTCGCTGGTGAACCACCCTTCCGCGGCGTGGTGCGTCACCGTGGCTGGCGCGCTGTCAAGGTGGATCTGCCCCAATTGATGGCCAGTCAAGCGGCCCAATCGGTCGTGGCCGCGGCCGAAGTGGAAGTGGAACGATAACGGAAAATCGGTGGCTGATGCACAACGTTCAAACGTAACGTAGTGTATGCAGCTATGCCGGTTTTGATCGGTAA
>DAOTTR010000699.1:0-6148 GCA_034437715.1 Caldilineaceae bacterium | reverse complement strand
CGCCGGAGACATGATCTACGGCGTGAGCAAGCAAAATGAGGCAATCCTCTTGAAAGCAAACTGGGTGCGGCAAAAACTTCAAGCCGGGGAAGCAACGCTGGGCACATTTGTCGGGCTGGGCAGCCCCAACGTCACGGAACTGATGGCTCACGCCGGGTTTGATTGGCTGGTGATCGAGACGGAGCATAACGGGCTGGATTCCGCCGAGATCGAGCACATGCTGATGGCGATGAGCGGGAGCGCTGCGATTCCGATCGTGCGGATTCCGGCGGCCAACCCTGTTTTTATTCAGCGCGCGCTAGATATGGGTGCTTTGGGCATCTTGGTTCCCATGGTCAGAACCGCGGCGGAAGCCGCGGCGATTGTGCAGGCCACGCGCTATCCGCCAGCGGGAACCCGCAGTTTTGGTCCGCTGCGTGCCGCGCGCTACAGCTTTGACAACGCCGATTATTTTGCCAAAGCGAATGATAACATCCTGGTGATCCTGATCTTGGAGACCGAGGAAGCGGTTGCCAATCTGGAAGCAATCTTGTCCGTGCCAGGTGTGGATGGCATCTATCTGGGTCCGTTTGACCTCTGTTTGGCGCTGGGGCTCGATCCGATGCGCCAGCCCTTTCCGGAAATTGACGCAATCGTCGCTCGTGCCATTGCGCTCTGTCAGCAGAATGGGGTCGCGTTTGGCATCGGCTGCGCTTCGCCGGCCGAGTTGGCTAGCCGTTATGCGCAAGGTTGCACCCTGTTGGGTTATGGCACCGACTACAGTCTGCTGGCCAACGCCGCGCGCGTCGGCGTGGATGCCTTTAAGCAGCATGCGCGCACAGAATGAGAGATGACGCGTAATGATTCTGTCTTACCGTAGACTCCTTCCGGGAAGGCGAATTCGCTGAGGGAAGCTTCACAAGCTCAGCTTCCCGGAAGGGGATCACCGAATCGTTACCAGTACGCGTAAACAACTTGGACAATGCCTGAGGTTGGAGATGAGGAGACTTCGTCGTGCAGTTTGACAAGCGGTTCGACCGAGCTCACCGTCGAGGTCTCACCGCCCTGAGCCAGCCGAGGAGTAGTCGAACGATTGGCTCGATGAAACCTCCTTATCTCCAATCTCCACTCTCCAGTGCCAAACCAGCGAGGAACAGTGGGGGCAAGGGTATGTGTCAATCTTTGAGTAAAAACTAAAGTGAAAACGCTTTACAAATAGCACATTCTCCTTCTCCGGCTCCCCCAGGGTAAGCGAGCGGGAAATCCTAAAAATAATTCTTGGAGGAAGTATGGAGATCAAGGTCGGCAGTGCGCCCGATTCGTGGGGCGTTTGGTTTGCGAGTGATCCAAAACAGACGCCGTGGCCGCGCTTTTTGGATGAAATTGCTGAAGCGGGTTACGAATGGACCGAATTGGGGCCATACGGCTATCTACCAACCGATTTGCCCACCCTGCGCGCCGAGCTGGAAAAGCGCAACCTCAAAGTGGCGGCCACCTTTGCCTTGGCTAACTTGGAGGATCCCGCCCACTGGCCGGGGCTGGAAAAACAGGTGCTGGGCGCTGGGGAGTTGTTGGCCGCGCTGGGCGCCAAATATCTGGTCTTGATTGATGATTCCTATACCGATCTCTTTACCGGCGCGTTATTGACGCCCCGCCAATTAGAGGGCGACGCTTGGCAACGTCTGATCGACACCACCCACAAAGTGGCCGACATCGCCCGCGACCGCTTTGGCCTGACCGTCGTTTTCCATCCCCACGCCGAAACGCACGTGGAATACGAAGCGCAGATCGAGGCCTTCTTGGCGCAGACCGATCCAGACCGCGTTGCGCTCTGTCTCGACACCGGCCATCATGCCTACCGCGGCGGCGACCCGATCAGCTTTATGCGCCGCCATCACCAACGCATTCCCTATCTGCATCTCAAGAGCGTGGATCGAGTGGTGCAACAAAAGGTGGAAGCGGAACAGATTCCCTTTGCCAAGGCCGTGCAGGGCGATATGTTTGTCGAACCCTCGCAAGGAGCGGTGGACTTCCTGGCCTTCCGCGACGTCTTGCGCGAGATCGACTTTAACGGCTGGGCGATTGTCGAGCAGGACATGTACCCGGCGCCATTTGACAAACCCCTGCCGATCGCCAAACGCACGCGTGCCTATCTGCGCCAGATTGGGATTGGCTAGTTTTATAGGGAGAGCAAAGCATGATGAGTCCGATGGAAGAATACTTGTTTGATCTGTACGGCTATACCGTGATTCGCCAAGCGCTTGACCCTGATCATGTGGCCGCGATCAACAGTTGGATCGACGCGCTGCCAGCGCTTGAACCGGGCCAGTGGTACGAGAATATTTATACCCAGTCCTATGGCGGCATCGATGGCACAAACTTGCAGGACATCATCGAAGGCGGCCCGCTCTTTGAACGATTGATCGATCACCCAGCCTGGATCGACAAGGTGCGCCATTTTCTGGGACCGAGCACCAAACCCTACATCTATGAAGTCTTTGTCAATGTGCGCGCGGCGGGCGGCTATATTGGCACGCACTCCGGCGGGCACAATGTCGATCACCACCAACGCAGCGGACGCCGCAATGGGCAATGGGTCTGCTCGATGCTTTCGCTACTGGCCCCGTTGACCTCGGTTGGACCGGGCGATGGCGCCACCGTGATTATTCCTGGCAGCCATAAATCAGATTTCCCGCATCCCCGCCAAGACCGGCGTGGTGGCATTAGCAAAGAGTCGGGCGAGCAACTGGAAGGCGCAATGGAAATTCATCTAAACGCCGGCGATGCGCTGCTATTCAACGATGCGCTCTGCCACGGCTCCGCCCAACGCACCAATCCAGGCGAGCGGCGCATGATCACCATGCGTTATGTGCCGACACTCTTTGCCCATCGTTTTGGCTATGAGCCATCCCCGGACCTGGCGGCGCGCTTGACCCCCGAGCAGATGGCATTGGTGCAGCCCAACCAACGACGGCGCCGCCCAGATCGATAGCGGTTGTTACTGTGTGCTCCCTCGCTTACGCTGGGGGAGGAGAGATATATGAGTGTTATCCAGATCCAGACGCTGCGCCAAGTTGCCGAGCAACTGCCAGCCCGCGCGGCCTTGCTCGACCCAGCGACGATGAAACCGGCTGGCACGTGGCAAACCGTCACCGTGCCAGCAACTTTGGACTTGGCACAGCGAGCCGCCTTGGCAGTCAACGTTTTAACCGCCAGCCTCCAGCCGGAGCATGCCTATGCCGTCACGCAGGCGTTTCGCTTTGACACGCAGCCACCGTTTGATGCTTCACCCAACTGGATGCCGATGAAGTTTCTACGCGCCTTGCCACTGATGCGCACCATGTGTGGCAGCCTGGCGAATCTAGAAATTGAACAGGCGGCGATGAACGCCATGCTTCAGCAAGTGGCAACCGATGGCCAGCTCTACTTTCCCATCTCGGCCGATGGGCCGCCGGCCAACACCGCGTACCCGGCGATGAGTGGCATCGCCATCCTGGCGCTGTTAACGTGGCATAATCGCTACCCCGATGCCGGCTGGCTGGAGTGGGCAAAACTCCTGGTCGAGGGTTTGAAAGACAGCCTGATCCCCGTGGCCAATTATGCCTACATCCCGCCCGAGTGCAGCCTGAGCCGTACCGGCGAGTGGCACTGGACGTTGCGCGGCGGTGGTCAGTGGCCGCCCGGCTATACGCCCTATCTGCCGCCGGGCGAGCCGACAAGTGATCAGCAAGGGTTTGAGGGCGCGGTCAAGTGGGAACAGTCCAACATCATCAAGGCGTTGGTACGCGCCTATACGGTGTGGGGCGACGAAGATGCCTTGGCGCATGCCCAACGACTGGCTCGTTTTTGTCTGAAAGCGGCCTTGTGGGAACCAGCCGATGCCAACGGCCATCCTGGGGTCGAACATGGGATCTGGGCCGGCCACCTGCACGGCAACCTCAACACCTTGCAGGCCCTGCTGGAGCTGGCGATGGCAACTGACGACAGCCGGCTTAAACAGATCGTGCGCCAGGGTTATGAATATGCGCGCAGCCACGGCGTTATTCGCCTAGGGTGGATGCCCTCATGGATTGCGCCGCAACAGTTTGGCCGGCCCGCCAGTGCGGCCGTCGAGAGTGAAGGGTGTGGCATAGCCGACACGTTGATGCTGGCGGTGCAACTGACCGATGCTGGGTTGGGCGATTATTGGGATGATGTGGATGCGATCGTTCGCAATCATCTGCTCGAATTGCAAAGCTCGGATCTAGAGGCCATGCGCTGTGCCTGTGGCAGCGCCGGCATCTTGCCGGCTGCCGGCAAGATGCCGGCGCTCCCAGGCGTGTGCGTTCAATGTAATCCATGTTTTGCTTTGAGGAGGAAATTGATGAGTAAGTTGCAGTTGACAGCACAACAGTTGGCCTTTATCGACACCTTTGGCTATCTGGTCTTGCCCGGACTGTTGAGCGATAAGCTCGACAGAATCATCGACGAATTCGAGTCTGTCTTTGCGCAGCACGGCGGTGGCCACGATGGCAAACCGCATGACGGCAGCGCCCGGTCGTGCCTGGTGCCCTTTATCGATCAGAACGAATACCTGGCTGCGCTGCTCGATGACCCGCGCGTCGATGGCATCTTTAGCACGTTGCTGGGCGAGGATTACAACTATCTGGGCAGTGATGGCAACTTCTATATAGGGGATACCGGCTGGCATTCCGACACCGACTGGAGTGGCCGGATGCGCGGCAAACCGCCGCGCATCTTCTACAAGATGGCGCTCTATCTCGACCCCGTGGCGCGTGATACTGGCGCACTGCGCGTGATCCCAGGCAGCCATCGTTATGGCGACCGCTTCGCCGAGGATCTCCAGCAACAGTTACGCAACTCGCAAGAAAAGCTGGGGATTTCTGGCGCCGAAGTGCCGGCCATTGCCCTGGTGAGTAATCCTGGTGATGTGGTCGTCTTCAACCAAAACACCAAACACAGTTCGTGGGGTGGCAGCAACCGCCGGCGGATGTTTACGATCAATTGCACAGCCCAGTATCAAGCAGAAGATGTACCCTACCTGCGCAACGAGATCAGCGGCTTTGCCCGCTTCTGGATCGAGTCGGTCTACGGTGACGCTATGCTGCGTACGGCGTCGCCCCAGCGGATGGTTCACCTTCAGCAACCATTGGGCTATCAGGATCATTTGATCGAGGAGGTGCGCAAAGCCAAAACAACCATGAAAGAGCCATCGCGCGGATAGTGTGCTTGTGCCAGGCACGCATTGTATAACTGAAAGTTAATTGCTCCCTTGCACCAGTTGGTTAGGTCAATAAGTCAGTCGGACAGTAAGTCAGTAACTCATGTTACGCCGCGGTGTTATAAAGCCTCGAATTGATTCGAGGCTGCGTAACAGCAGTTAGTGAGGCAGTACAAACACTGTCCCACTGTCTTACTGCCTCACTAAACTCCTTCCGGGAAAGGTAGATCCGTATAGATAATTGTCGGAATTAGCCTTCCCGGAAGGGGATCTACCGAATAATTTTGTTAGACAAGGAGTGGACATGCTCACAGCACAACAACAGGCTCACTTTGAAACCTTTGGCTTCATCGTGATGCGACAGGCGTTCTCGCCGGCCGAGATTACACGCGAATTTGACGAGGTATTGGCTGACGATCGGCAAGGGCAAGCGTTCAATGGGGCAAAACGGCAAGGCGTGCTCGGCTTTATTGAACGACGCCCTCTCCTCACACGCCTGGTCGAAGACGATCGAATCTATGAGCCATTGGAACAGCTGCTCGGTCCTGGTTTTGTCTGGGTTGGCTCGGATGGCAACCTCTATGTCGGGAACACAAATTGGCACCCGGACGGTTCGAATCTGGATTATATGCGGATCAAGGTTGCCTTCTACTTGGACCCCGTGGCGAAGGAGAGCGGCTGTCTGCGTGTCATTCCCGGTTCGCACCGCCCGCCCCTGCACGAAAACCTTAAGCCCTTGATGGAACGCCGCGGCGACTTGGAATGGGCCCCTTTTTCGGTCTTGCCTGCCGAGGTGCCCTGTTTCCCGCTCGAATCGCAACCGGGCGACGTGGTCTTCTTCAACCAAAACCTCTGGCACTCATCATTTGGTGGCCGCGTAGGCCGGCGCATGTTCACCCTGAATTTTGCCGCCCAACCCATTGCCGAAGCCCATGTGGACTGGTTGCA
>DAOTTR010000698.1:0-8396 GCA_034437715.1 Caldilineaceae bacterium | reverse complement strand
GCCGTGGTATCTACGCCCAACTGTACTAGAAGGAAAGGTTATGCAGGAAACTTTTATTCACACCTTGCTCATCGAAGATAATCTTGGCGACACACACTTGTTGCGTCAAATGTTGGCAGACAGCCCGCTATGGAAAGCGGTGTTGACTTGCACAGAACGGTTGCAATCGGCCATTGAGCTTTGTAAGCAACAGTCATTCGACGTTATTTTGTTGGATCTTTCATTGCCCGATAGCCGGGGCTACGCGACCTTTGAACGGATGCGCCAGCACGCCCCACAAATACCGATTATTCTGCTCACTGGGTCGGATGATCAAGAATTGGCCGTGCGCGCCGTACGCGCCGGCGCGCAAGATTATCTGATCAAAGGCGAGATCAATGCACACTTGTTAATTCGCGCCATGCGCTATGCTATGGAGCGGAAACGAACCGAAGAAGTGCTGCGCGAACACCATCTGCGCTATCAGGCGCTCTTTGAAAACGACAACATTGGCGTTTTTATTATCAGTGTTGCGGGCTCCCTGCTCAATCTAAATCAGCAAGCCGCGGTTATGCTCGGCAGCACCGTTGATCAACTGCTTGACACCGCGATCAGCGATTACATAGTGCCCAGCGAGTACGCCGAATTTTATCAACAGACCCAGGCTTTGTTGCAGGGCGCCGTCATTCCGATGCACGAGCAAACCTTCATTCGTGCCAATAGCTCGGAACTGGCCGTGGAAGTCGATAGCACATTGGTACGCAATGCCAATGGGGATGTGCTCTATATGCAAAGTATTGCTCGTGACATTACCAAACGCAAGGAAGCCGAAATGGCCTTGCTTGCTGAACGTGCGCTGCTTGCCCAACGCGTTGAAGAGCGCACCAAAGAATTAAGTGTTGCCAATGTCGAACTGCTGCGCAATGCCCGCCTCAAAAATGAATTCTTGGCCACGGTTAGCCATGAATTGCGCACACCGCTAAGTATAATCTTGGCTTCGTCCGATGCGCTACAAGATGAAATTTATGGCCCGATTGTTCCTCGCCAACAGAAAGCGCTCGAACGTATTCTGCGCAGCGGCCGTCATCTGTTGGATCTGATTAATGACATTATTGATGTTTCGAAAATCGAATCGGGTAAACTTACCCTGGAAATCGGCCCTGTTTCGGCGACAAGTCTATGTGAAGATTGTGTACAAATGGTGCAGGAGATGGCCAAGCGTAAGCAGACCGACATCGCCAGCATGATTCAACTGACCAATGATGTCATCCATGCCGATGGGCGTAGGTTGATGCAGATTTTACTGAACTTGCTCAACAATGCAGTGAAATTTACACCGGATGGTGGCCAAGTTGGCCTAGAAGTCTACGAAGATGTGGCACAAGAATTGATTACTTTTACCGTATGGGACACCGGCATTGGCATTACTGAAGAGGATATGCGTAAGCTCTTTCGCCCTTTTGTGCAACTGGATAGTAAACTCTCACGCCAATATCAAGGGGCGGGCTTGGGGTTGGCGCTTGTCTATCGCTTGACAGAATTACATGGTGGCAGTGTAACCGTAGCAAGCAAACGCAATCAGGGCAGTCGTTTTACGATCACCTTACCACACCATGCAAAAAGTGCGCGTGACGGGTTCTATCCACTGGATAGAGATGCGACTTTTGCACCCACCGCGCTACCCATAAGCATCCATGCGGGTATCCATGAGCAATTTCCCGCGTTGGTTTTGCTGGCCGATGACAACCCTGTGAGCACCGACAGCATAAAGATTTATCTTGAGCAGCACGGTTGCCGAGTGATTCTTGCCCAAAATAGTACAGAGGTTGTTGCCCAAGCCCAAGCATTTTTGCCAGATTTGATTTTGCTTACGATCCAAATGCCACAACTGGATGGCCTTGAGACGATTCGCCAGCTACGCCAACTGGCCGCTTTTGCGTACACCCCGATCATTGCCCTGACGGCACTGGTGTTGCCTGGCGATCGCGAATTGTGTTTAGCTACAGGCGCCGATGATTATATACAGAAGCCGATTCATTTGCCGACTATTGGGCAACGGTTCGGGCAACGATTGATGGGACAGAAGGTACACGATCAACCATTTTTGCTAAAACACGACGGTTCAACCGCATCTCAAGGGATGGCAGCCGTGTAGGGCGGCTTGTAAGCTACGGTAGGAGATCATCTAAAAATATGCGCGCTAGGAAGCAAGGTACCTACATACCCATGTAAGCCTACATCATAGTTGCACCAGCACGGATACAATCAATTAAAATGGTCACCCCAGTCCTATAATGTAGTCTTATGTCGTAGGTTTGCGTTATTAGGTAGGTCAATCATACTAGATACATACTTAAGGAAATCAAGTTATTGAAAGCAAACTGTAATCAAATATAAAGACAATTTAATGTAAACTGTTTATATTGAAAACGCGATTAGGTTTTTGCGGGGCCACCGTCCAAAGTATAGCGCGCCGATGGACGGGCATTCTGAGCACTCGTACATAACGGCGTAAAAGAGACCGGGTTTCGCCAGTGTAAAACCTTGGTTCCTTACCCAGTAGTTGCAGGTCACCTTACAAACGCGACCTGCTCGCGCAATGGAGATCGTGCGGCTTTGCGCCCAATGGGCACCCGGGCCAGGTACTCAGTGGGCACAAATGGTTTGTAACCGACAAGCGTCGTCGCGCAAGGCTTTGCTCGGACAGTGTTGCGGGCTTGGGCTGGCTGTCGCGCCGTTATTGGTAGGTATCACCGTTGCGCTAATGAACTATTTGATCGTATTCCTATTGATTTTGGGGTAATTAATTGAGTGGTGAACGACCTGCGCGTACCGTGTGGCTCGAACAGTTTTCTTTGTCATGGCTTCACTATATTGTAGTAGGCATGATTGTGCTAGGCATTGCAATAACCTATCTATTTGCAGGGAGCTATTTGCGTGATGGCATTATCAGTGTTCTGATTTTTGTGGTTCCCTTATGGATATGGCGGATTCGGCAAGACCAATCTGGCACGCATACAGCATCGCTGGTAGCCCAGTTGCATGCGGCCAATGCTGCACTGGCAGAGCGTAGCCATAAAATTTCTGCGATGTATGAAGAGTTGATCGTGGCGCTTTCGTCGGCCAGCGATCTACGTGATCCTTACGTACATGGTCATGCTTTGCAGGTGGTGCGCTATGCTGTGCTCATTGCAGAAGAATTGGGCCTGTCGCCAGAACGCATTCAGCAGCTTCAACATGCCGGTTTATTGCATGACATTGGCAAAATTGGGATTCCCGAAACAATTCTTTTTAAGCCAGCAAAATTAACCCATGCAGAGTCTGTTTTGATGAAGCAGCACGCGGTGTGGGGGGCAGCCTTGGTGCAGAAAATGCATTCGCTGCAACATTTGGCACCATTGATTCGTTATCATCACGAGCACTACAATGGGCAGGGCTATCCTGCCCGTCTGGCTGGGGAAGCGATTCCCTTGGAAGCACGCATCCTGAGTGTTGCGGACGCGGTCGAAGTGATGGCTTCGGATCGCCCCTACCGCAAAGCGTTAAGCCCGCCAGCGATTTTGGGGGAATTGCAAAAACATGCTGGTGCGCAATTTGATCCAGTCGTGGTTGCGGCTTTTATGAAAGTGGTACAAGCCCAAGGTGACACTTTCATGGTAAATTCAGCTACGGCTATTTTACAGATTATCGAAAGTGGCACCGCCTTTCTACCAATGGAAACGCGTGAAACTGACGAAGATGTCGTCGGCGATGAACCTATAGTACCTATATTCTCATCAGAGTTGGACACGATAAATATGGCTCTTCATAAAGCATTTGCAGTACAGCGACGCATAGAATTAAGCGCCCAAGCAGGCCGCGAATTGGCCGAAACTTTGCTCAGAGTTGCCAGTACCATTAATACAACGCTGGAGCAAGATCGCGTGCTTGAGCTCATCTTGGAGCAACTGGCACAAGTTGTGCAATATGATAATGCCTCCATTATGTTGCTGGAAGAGAATAGTCTGAACTCGGTGGCGCGGCGATCCATTCATCTGCCAGAAAGCCAGTTTATGTCGTCTGTGCGCACAGATGTGTTAGCGCATGTGCGCGAAGTGCTCGAAAATAAGCAGGCGGTCGTGATTACGGATACGCATAGTGACAGCCGGTGGATGCGCCGCCAGGGCAGTGAAAACATCCGCTGTTGGTTAGGGGTGCCGCTGATAGTGCAAGACCGTGTTATTGGCTTGCTCAATCTTAGCAATAGCATTCCCGGCTCCTACACGGATCATCATGTCCAGGTATCGGTTGCGTTTGCGGCCCATGCCTCGATTGCGATTGAGAATGCGCGCCTCTATACCCAAGCGCAACAGGAAATTGAAGAACGCGAACGGGCGCAGGCCGCGTTGCGTCAATCTGAGGCCCACCTGCAAGAACGGGTGATTGAATTGCAACGGGCCAAAGCGGCAGAACAAAAGCAACGCGAATTAGCGGAAACGTTGAGCGAAGCCGCACGCTCCATGAGTGCCAGTCTCCAGATCCAAGAAGTGGTACACACCATTGTAGTCTATCTGAGCCGGCTCGTGGCTGCCGACAGAATCCACATCAAATTGCTGCATGATAACCAGGTTGAGTTGTTTGCCCACTATGACCGCACCACCGATGAATACAACTATACCAATGGTCAATTTCCACTTTCCCCGCTGGAAGAGCGCGTCATCCAGCAAGCAACGTCCTATGTTATCCAAGACACGGATGCGCAGCGCGAGTGGAATTGGGCGGCCAGTGAACAAGGGCTGCGCGCTTGGCTGAGCGTTCCATTAACGGTTCAAGACAAAGTTGTCGGCTTATTGACATTAGCCAAAGCAGAAGCCAATTTCTATACAGAACATGATGTGAGCCTGGTGAGCGCGTTCGCCAATCAATCGGCCATTACGGTGATGAATGCACGCCTTTATCAACAACTGCAAAATGAATTAGTGGAACGAATGCGCGCGGAAAGCGCGCTCCAAGAAGAGCGCGGTTTATTGGCACAGCGGGTGGAAGAGCGCACCTTTGAGTTGAAAGCTGCCAATAATAAGCTGACGGCAGCCTTGCGCACCAAAGATGAATTTTTGGCGACGGTCAGCCACGAATTGCGTACGCCCCTCAGCGCGATTCTCTTGCTGACCGAGTCGATGCAAAAGGGCGTTTACGGTGCCCTGGGCGCGCGTCATTCTGATGTGTTGAGTACAGTGAAACAGAGTGCGCGCCATTTATTAGCACTAATCAATGATATCTTAGACATGTCAAAGATAGAGTCGGGCATGTTCGAGCTGGATATGGGGCCGGTTTCGCTGCCGATTATTTGCCGTAATAGTCTGCAATTGGTAGAGGAAACGGCCTACAAAAAACAGATCACACTGGTGCAAAAAATTGATCAAAGCATTGACCGCGTCAATGGTGATGAGCGGCGTCTCTTGCAGATCCTGGTGAATCTCTTGAGCAACGCGCTAAAATTCACCCAAGAAGGCGGCAAGGTTGGCCTGGAAGTGGTGGGTGATATACAAAATCGCCTTGTGTACCTAACCGTGTGGGATACAGGAATTGGGATCGCCAAAGAAGATATCGCGAAACTCTTTCAGCCCTTTGTACAACTGGATAGTAAGCTCTCGCGCCAATATGAAGGAACCGGTCTTGGCCTTGCCCTGGTGGCCCGTTTAACCGAAATGCATGGCGGCACCGTGGCTTTGACCAGTGAAGTGGGCAAGGGCAGCCGGTTCACGGTCACCCTCCCCTGGGCACCGCAGCAAATAGAGTTGGCCCCTTTTGCGCGATCTTCTGCGGGCAGCCCGTCAGCCATTACAAAAACACACGAAATTTTTATACCAACGGCCAACCCAACCAAAACAGGGTTGGATGATAAGCTGGGCATTTCGCAGGTGCCCGATCAGCCCCAGCTTGGTCGCAATGATAATCACGCGTCGCCATTGATCCTGCTAGTAGAGGATAATGAAATTGGCATTGAGGCCATGCAAGATTACTTAATGGCCTATGATTACCGGGTCATTGTGGCGCGCACCGGTGAAGAAGCCATTGCACAGACTCATCAACATCACCCCGATCTTATTTTAATGGATGTGCAAATGCCCGATATGGATGGGTTGGAAGCGACAACACGCATTCGCGCCAAACAGGCATTAACCCACATCCCAATTATTGCCCTGACCGCGCTCGCCATGCCCGGCGACCGGGAACGTTGTATCAAAGCAGGTGCAAACGAATATTTGAGTAAGCCAGTGAGCATGAAACAACTCGTGCAAGTGATCCAAACCCAACTGGAACTGGTCATTGTTCCTGCCGTTTGACGCCTTCTTCAATCATCCCTGGGAAGGAGCCAAAGCTGAGCGGGTGGCAAGTAAATCTCGATTGAGCGACCAGGGCAGAGATCAGCGTTGGCCGCGGCGTTGATCACCCAGCGCGCATTGCCGACATGAAGTTGGACCTGCAGATAGCCCCCCATGTAGATCACCGTCTCAACGGTTGCGGTTAGCAAATTTGTCGTATGGGTGGCGTTAATCTCCACATGCGCTGGGCGTATGGTCAAGAGCACCGCGCCATCGGGCAGCGTGTCACCACACGCGATGTCAATTATCCCCACTTCAGTTTGCACTTGCTTGCCCCGTTTTACGCCCGCCAGAAAATTCTCGTTGCGAAAGAAACGCGCCACCGTTGCGTTGCATGGACGTTCATAAAAGGCACGTGGCTCGTCAAACTGTTGCAGAGTGCCATCCACCATAAGTGCCACACGATCGGCCAACATCACGGCCTCTTCCTGGTCATGCGTAACAAAGATGGTCGTGATCCCCAGCGCCTTCTGGACATTGCGAATTAACCAGCGCATTTCCAGCCGCAAATTAGCATCCAAATTCGCCAAAGGTTCGTCGAGCAGCAGCACCTGCGGTTCGATGACCAATGCGCGCGCCAGCGCAACCCGCTGCTGTTGCCCACCCGACAGCGCATGAGCGCGCCGTTGTTCAAAACCGGTCAGTTGCACCAATGCCAACATGGCGCGCACACGGCGTTCGATCTCCGCTTTGGCGATGCCACGCATCTTTAAGCCAAAACCCACATTCTCGGCCACATTCATGTGTGGGAAAAGTAGATGCTTCTGAAAGACCATCACCGCCCCACGCCGTTCCGCAGGGATGGCGAGCACCGAGCGGCCATCAAAGAGAATATCGCCACTGGTCGGCGTCAGCAAGCCAGCAATCATGCGCATGGTGGTCGTTTTGCCGCAGCCAGACGGACCTAACAGCGCCACCAATTCACCCGAGTTCACGGATAGATCCAACCCCTTGACGGCCGCAATGGCGTTATAGTGTTTGGATAACGCTTGGATCTGGACTGTTGTCATAGCCGTCCCAATCCGCCAATTGCATCAGCATCGCTGTCCAAAGTGCGCGAGGTGAGGATCAAAATGAGGAGCGCCGGAAAGACAAAGATCAAACTCAGCGCCGCGGCATTCGCATGATTGGCCGCGCTGATAAAGGGAAAGAGGATCATGGGCAAGGTGACCACATGTCCCCCACCGATCAAAACGGTTGTAATATATTGACTCCAAGAGACTAAGAAGGTGAAGAGCATGGCCACAGTCAGCCCCGGCCAGATGGTGGGCAGCATAATATGCCAAAAGGTGCGTAGCGGGCTAGCCCCCAGTGTGCGTGCGGTCTCTTCAAACTCGATCGCATAATTGGCAAAAACGCTGGACATGACCAAGATGAAATAAGGCAGTGCCGGAATCAAATGCACAAGCACAACGCCCAGGAAGGTATCGGCCAAGCCATAGCGGATAAACAGAATATGGATGCCCATGATCACCACAAGGGTGGGCACAAAGAGCGGGGCAGTGAGCAGCCACGTAACCACTTGTTTGCCCCGAAATTGATGCAGGCCCAGCACACGCGCCGCGGGCAACCCAATCGCCACGGCTAGCAGAACGACGGCCAGGGCTAGCCAAGTGCTGTTCCACAGCGCTTCGCCCACTTGGGAAGAAGGCGAAAACAGATAGCGCCACGCGTTGAACCCCCACTGTTGGGGCAGCAGATGGGGGAAAAACCAATTTGTCGCAAATGACCAAATTGTTTGCGGGATCAGGGGCAATAGCACACCACTGATCAGCAGGGCAATCGCCACCAAACGCAGGGTACGCGCCATCATTTCTCTTCCACAATTCGACGACTGAATCGTAGGGCCAGACTCAGCAATAGTATCACCATGCCCGTAATCACCATGCCAATCGCCATGGCCACGGGGCGCTGCTGGAGATCGGGGTCCACATAGGCGCGGTAGGCGGTCACGGGTAAGACATTCGGATAGCGCTGTCCCAAGAGCAGTGGAATTTCAAAGCTACCAAAGACAAAGGCGAAGACAATAATCCCCGTTGTGACAAGGCCGGG
>DAOTTR010000697.1:0-1963 GCA_034437715.1 Caldilineaceae bacterium | reverse complement strand
GCGTCGGTCGCGTTGTTGGGTGTGATTGGGCCCCTATTTTGGAATACAGATTTGGCGCGCGTGGCTACGTCGCCCCAAAACTTGCCCCCGCCCTGGTCTGCCGGGGCAAATGCCCTCACCGAGGAGATTCGCCAGCGCCAAATTATCGCGGATGGTACCGCTGCCGCTCAATCCGCCGCGGCAGCACAACCACCCCCTGCTTCATCCGAGACAACAACCGCAGAGACAACCGAAGAAAGCTCGCTGACCGGAGGCAATCCCCTGCAACAACAACCGGCTGCCGCGCCGACCCAAAAATCTACATCAATGACGGGTGGTAATCCGCTGGCTGGCGGCAATGCAACGAGCGGTGGCTCTGTCACAGGCGGCAATCCTCTCGCCCAGTCCGACCAATCTAGCCCCGCGGCCAGCGAATCTACGACATCCAGCGGCCAGAC
This sequence comes from Caldilineaceae bacterium, assembly GCA_034437715.1. GTDB lineage: Bacteria > Chloroflexota > Anaerolineae > Caldilineales > Caldilineaceae > JAHBVH01. The sequence continues at coordinate 1,526 of DAOTTR010000697.1, read as the reverse complement.
CACCAGTGCTGCGGTGCAACAGAGCCAGGGCAGAAGCGGTCCAATCACCAATGCCCTGGGCTTTGGTGCCCCCACATGGGATCATCCTTTTGGCACAGAGAGCAATGGGCGTGACATGCTGGCGGTGGTGATTGTGGGCGCGCCCCGCTCGTTGCGTGTTGGCCTAATTGCGGCAGGGCTGGGCATTACGGTGGGCATTCTGCTCGGTTTCACGGCGGGTTTTATGGGGGGCTGGGTGGACAATGTGATCCGCACCATCTCCGATGCCGTGATCACCATTCCTTCACTGGCCGTGCTGATTGTGATCTCGGCCTATGTGCGCCAAGTCAGTGTGGAAAATATGGCCTTTTTGCTGGCACTGTTCGCCTGGTCTGGTCCCACGCGCCTGATTCGCGCCCAGGTGCTGACCATGCGCGAGCGCGGCTATGTGCAGATGGCGCGCCTTTCTGGAGCCTCTACCTTTGACATTATGTTCAAGGAGATGATGCCCAACTTACTGCCTTATTTGGCCGCCAGTTTTACCGGCAACGTGTCGGGCGCGATCCTGGCTGCCACCGGTTTAGAGGCGCTGGGGTTGGGGCCGACACGTATTCCCACCTTGGGTATGACCATTTTTTATTCAATTCGCGCCGCGGCCATTTTGCGTGGGATGTGGTGGTGGTGGGGCATTCCGATTGCTGTGCTGGTGATTATCTTCACGGGGCTCTTCCTCATGACGGTCGGCCTAGATGAGATCGCCAATCCCCGCTTGAGAGGAGCCAGAGCACAGTGACGGTTTCTCAACAACAACTGGAAAATCAACCCATGTGTGTGGTCAATATGGTGCCGCCAGCCAAGCGCCAGGTTGTGCTGGATGTGCGAAATCTCAAGGTCTACTACGAGACCCCGACCGGCAACGTGCGCGCCGTCGATGACATCAGCTTTCAGATTTACGAAGGCGAAATTGTGGGGCTGGTGGGCGAGTCGGGCTGTGGCAAGACGACGACCGCCATGGCGATTTTACGCCTTGTGCAGCCGCCAGGGCAGATCGTGGGTGGCTCGATTCTGCTCAATGGGGTGGACATGACCTCGCTGGATGGGCGCGATCTACGCGCCGTGCGCTGGAGCAATCTCGCCTTGATTCCACAAGGTGCCATGAATTCGCTTAACCCAATTATGCGCGTGCATGACCAGATCGCCGATGTGATCGAGGCGCATGAAGGCAAACAGCCGCGTCAGGTGCTCAAGGAGCGCATTCTTACCTTGCTCCGTTTGGTGGGGTTGCCCACGCGCGTCTATGAAATGTACCCGCATGAACTAAGCGGCGGCATGAAGCAGCGCGTCTGTATTGCTATGGCGGTGGCGCTCAACCCACCGCTGGTGATCGCCGACGAACCGACCAGTGCGCTCGACGTGATCGTGCAACGTGTGGTGGCGCAGAATCTGCTGGACATCAAAGAACGACTGGGCGTCTCGATGATCATTATTGGTCATGATATGGGGTTGATGGCGCAATTAGCGGATCGTGTGGCGGTGATGTACGCCGG
>DAOTTR010000696.1:0-10658 GCA_034437715.1 Caldilineaceae bacterium | reverse complement strand
GAGGATGGCAAACATTTGCCTACCGATGATGAGGATGATCATGACTTGGCGCATGTAACGGTCCAGCCGCTGGTTGCGGTGGGCAACTCCATTTGGAACGATGCGAATGGCGATGGCATGCAACAGCAGGGAGAACTGCCGTTGCCGGACGCTATTGTTGAACTCCTCCTGGCCGATGGCTTGACGCCGGCCACCGATGCCAATAATAATCCAGTTGCGCCTGTGATCACGGGCGCAGATGGCCGCTATCTTTTTGCGCACCTGCTGCCGGGCGATTATGTGATCAAGGTTACGCCACCAGTGGGTTATTTACCCACCGTAGGTGGCGCCGACCCGGATAACAACGATAACGACGATTCGAATGGTCTGCCCGGTGACGCCGTCCAAAGCTTGCCTGTCACATTAAGCAGCGGCGACGAGCCAATCGATGACGGGGATATAAGTCTGGAAAGCAACCTGAGTGTGGACTTTGGTTTCTATCTACCAGTGACGGTGGGTGATCGGGTGTGGTATGACTACAATGGCGACGGGGCCCAGGCAACGCTGCAAGCCAATTCGACTGCCGAGTTGGGCGTTCCAGGTGTGAGTGTGTCGCTCTACAACGCAGCCACTCGCCAGATGGTGTTGCTCAATGGTAACCCGGCGATCACTGCGACGGACAGCCATGGTCTGTACTTGTTTGATCGGTTGCCGCCAGGCGAGTATTATGTAATCTTCGGCCTGGACACCTTGCCAAGTGCTTATCTGACGACGATCCCGAATGTCATCGATGTGACTGAGGCAGATAATTCGGACGCTGATCCAACTACGGGGCAGACGCGCAATACCGGTTTCTTGGCCGGGGGTAGCAAAGATTTGGACCTCGATTTGGGTATCTATCAAGCCGCCAGCATCGGCAATTATGCCTGGTTCGATCTGAATAAAGATGGCTTGAAAGATGACAATGAACCAGGTGTAGCAGGGATCACCGTGAATCTCTATAATGTTCAGGGTAATCTGGTCGCGACTACTTTGACCGATCGCGACGGCTACTTCCAATTCGCAGGATTAACACCGGGTGATTACTACTTGGCGTTCATTCCACCGCCCAATTACACATTTACTGTGCCGAACATGGATGGAGAGTTCAACTCGGATGCCGATCCAAACAATGGTCGCACGGTGCTGACTACCCTGGCGCCCGGCGAGAACGACCCGAGTTGGGGCGTTGGTTTTATCTCACCCGCGCTGGCCGAAGATGAGGTGACGGAACCGGAGGCAGTGAATTACCTCTACTTGCCGTGGATCACGCAATAGTGTTGTTATGCTCTGTATTCGTCACTACGCGGCACTTGCCTGCATTGTCTTTATTGTTTGTTACCACAAATTGTGAGTCTTGTACTTGCATAACTCAGATAAAACTCACGCAAGACTTACGTAACCCATCTTCTATCCTCGCGCCCGACTTGTTGCTTTCGTGCTACACTGATGCTGCCACAAAGTTAAAAATGTAGCGATGAGGATAAATTTTTATGTCTACAAATCGAGTACAAGCAATCGCTAGCGGGCGTGAGGCACGGCGTTTCCAAGCCTGGGATCTCAATAAAAAAGGCCGGCAGCTAGATGAAATTGCAGAAATATTGGGTGTCACCCAACAAACAGTCAAACAGTGGTTAAGTCGCGTCGAAGAGGGTGGCGTTGAAGCGCTGCGCACGCGCAAAGGACAGGGACGCAAACCACTTTTAAATACGGCCCAGTGCCAGCAGTTACTTAAATTGTTAGAGCAAGGCGCAGCCAAGTATGGCTTCGTCAATGACGTATGGACAAGTAAACGGGTTTCTTTGGTGATTCAGCGCGAGTTTGACGTGGTCTATGCCGCGGAATATATTCGGCCACTCCTGAGTAAACTGGGATGGAAATTATCCACCCCAGAGCAAGACCTTGTGCGGCGCAAAATGCGATCTTTACAATATTGGCATCCAGACATCTGGGATGAACTGGATGAAGCTGTCCTTATACAGAACAAGCCCTAGTACACTTGGGCGTAAGACAGTGAATCAGTAGGACAGTAGAACAGTGTTTGTACTGTCTCACTGTCCTACTGATTCACTACTGATTCACCGGAGACTAGTATGGTTATTTCCGCCCAAGTGTACTAGTACAGTTGGGCCAATAGCAAAGGGCCCAGCATATAAATACCGGGCCCTTTGCCGTATAAGGAGGAAATGGGAAGGTCAACGTGCAATGCTGTTGCAGAAATTGTAAATCATCTTTCTGCCTAGCTTATTAATCGTGATTTGCGAGCCAATTCCTTCGCGCAATGCGCAAATTCGTGAAAATTTCTAGCGTAGGCGATCATAAATGGCGCGGCGCATCAGTTCTTCCATAAGCCACGGCCAAAAGCGGCCCACCATTGCCGCCAGCCGATTGGTAAATCCGGGAATCAACTGCCGCCGCCGTTGTTGCAGGGCGCGGGCGATCTGGCGCGCCAATCGTGCTGGGCGCATGCGCCGTTTTTCGCTGCTGTTGGCCGGACTGTAGCGCCGCGCATGGGCTGTGCGCGTGGGGCCTGGATAGACCGTGAGCACATGTTTGCCTTGGGGTGCCAGGGCCACAGCCAGACTGCGTGCATAGGCCGCCAAGCCATCCTTGGTGGCCGCATAGACCGCCGCCCCTGGATAGCTGACAAAGTGTGAGAGGGATGAGATAAAGGCGAAGGAGCTTTGTGGCGACATCATGGCGCGCTGTAACAGCGCGGCCGTCAAGACCAGGGGCGTCGTCAGATTGAGATCGATGACTTTGATCAGTTGCTGTGGTTCGCTCTGAATAAAGGAACCCACGGCACTAATGCCGGCGTTGTGAACAAAACTGTCGATCGGCGGACGCGTGGCAAGCTGTTCCAACAGGGTATGCAGCTTGGGTTGTGCTGTCAGATCGGCGATCAAAAAACGAATGTGCCCGCCCGCGTTGATCAAATCGGCTTGGGTTTGGGTGGCGCGCGTTGCGTCCACGTCGATCCCGGTCACTTGCGCGCCCGTGTTGACAAAAGCCTGGGCCAACGCACGCCCAATGCCGTCGGCGGCCCCCGTGATCACACAATGGCGCGGCGTGGCGGGATCGGTGGCAATGGCAAGTGTTGGTGCCGGGGTGCTGGCGCGCTGGCGGATCGTACTGAGCTGATCGACCAGCGCGGGAAAGGTGTGACCAGCCGCATAGAGCAGGCGGTTCGTCTGCCCGATTGTCGTTGCGCGCCGATCCTGGGTCGCTGCTTGCATAATCTGCTGGGCAACCATGTCGGGGGTCGGAAAGCGTTCCCACTGCAATGTCTGTGGATCAGCGCCACTTTTTTCATGGAAGTTGGTGCGCGTGGCACCAGGACGGATAATCTGCGCGCGTACTAGGCTCTGATCGGCGCGCAATTCAATTTGCCAGTTGCGGACAAAGCTATCGAGGGCCGCTTTGGTGGCCGTATAGACGGCATAGGTTGGGCTGGGCAAGCTCGCCACGACAGAGCTAACAAAAATAAATTTGCCTGCCGCCCGGGCGACAAGCGGATAGAGAGCGTGGCTTAAGAGGATGGGTGCCTGAACGTTGACTGCCACCATCTGGCGGATGTTTCCCTCGGCCTGGCTTGCCAATGCACCCACATAGCCCAAGGCCGCGTTGTGGATGACTAGATCCAAGCCTGTGATATTTTCTTCATGTAGCCAAGATAGCGTTTGCTCGGCACTTGTGGGTTGGGCGAGGTCGATTTGGCAGTAGTGGTGGGGTGTAAAGAGCACTGGATCGAGTGTTTCTGGCGCGCGCCGTCCCATGAGAATCAGACGTGCGCCCTGCTGCTGATACTTACGCGCCAGGGCCAGCCCAATGCCGTCGGTGGCCCCTGTAATTGCAACATTCATCCGATGTTCACTTCTCTCTTCTTTGGTATGCTAGTGTTCACCTCAACCAGCCTGCTTGCCGTGTTTTGTCGTTCAATGGATGGGGAACGATTTGACCAGAGCCAGCGTTTTACCTACGGACTGTGCGCAGATTCATTTTTGATGGAACGTGTATCACCGGAACGTGTAACGTCAACTGATGTTGTCGGCCTCCACTTGGTTCCTCACAACTTACCGACGCATCTTTTGCCTCTAAAGGAGTCCAAACATGAAGCAAGGATTTACCGTTGGTCAGATTGCCCGTACATTGCGCTGCCACGAGCGTTCAGCGCGTCTCTATCTGCATGAAGTCAACCAAGCCATCGATTACTATGCAGAAAATATCGGCGAGCTGATCGATCTACAAACGGTGATTGCCCTTTATCGCCGCCACCAAGATTCGATTGTCGGTCGGCGACTCGTTCTCCTTCTTCAGAATATCTAATCGACCTTATGTACTTGCGCGCGGGGAGGGCCTCCAAGACCCTACCCCGCGTCTGCTATTAAACTTTTAATTCAGGAGCCAACTGCTCCTCGGTGGGCTCTGCTCAACAATACCAGGGCTCACTCAGCCGTGGGGCATAGGCGCTGCGCCGTTGGTGGCGGCTGGGCGGTTCGGCCAGACCAATCCCGCCTGCGGGCTGATAAACTTCCTGGGCCAGCCGCCAAACTCCCGCGAAAATTTCGCCGCGCAGTTGTTTCTGCTTTTCCGCCCGTTGTACCAGGTCGATCACATCTTGTTGCAATTGATCGACCTGTGGGTCGGGATGCTGCCAGGGGTAGACAAGCGCCCCTTCATCAAATGGGTGGATCAACCCCTGAATGCTCGGCAATTCGAGCAGCCGCGACGCTGCCGTGATCAACAGCCGGATCGCATACTGAATGGGCGGCACATTCTCCACCAGATCCAGATCACCAATCACCCGCAGCAAATCCACATAGCCAGCTGGGCTGATCCACGGATTGAAGGCGACAAAGGTGGGATTCATGGTCAGCCCAATTGCCTGGAAGTGGCGCACCACCGCCACAAAATCGGCGCGCGTGTGCCCCTTGTCCAGCAAACCCAAAATTTGATCATCCACCGATTCGACGGCGCTGGTGACAAAGAGACAGCCCGTGTCGCGCAAGATGGGCAGCGCGGCGCGCTGTTGCAGCAGATGCTCGATCTTGATCGTCACATCATAGGTCAGGTTGGGGAACTCGGCGTGGAGCGCTTGTACCAGTGGGATAGCATGGCCGGGGCCGTTGAAAAAGTCGGGGTCGCCAAAGGTAATGTGTTGGGCGCCCGCGGCCACTTGGTTGCGAATGTCGGCCAGCACCACCGCGCGCTGGACGATGCGAAACTGACCGCCATAAACCGGCACAATCGGGCAGTGGCGACAGTGATGTTTACAGCCGCGTGTCGCTTCGGTATAACCAACCGTCCGCTGGCGTCCGTCCCCTACATCTAGAAAGGCATAGCGTTGCAGTGCCGGTAGATCAGTGCGATCAGGCAACTGAAAGTGTTGGCGCGTCAGCGAAATCGACTGTTCCGGTAGGATCATAGCCGTTGTTGATCCTTGTAGCCGCTTCGCGAGTGTCACCAAGCCTGTTTCAAACTCGCCACCCAAGATGGTCTGCACGCCCACCGCACGCAAAAATGTCTCATTGAGTGGTGCATAGAGACCATAACAACAGAGATGGGCATCGGGGTTGAGTGTGCGCACGCGTTCAATCAGTGGCACGGCAATGCGCGTCGCCGTGTGCATGGGCAGGTAAAAGGCCACCAGATCGGCCTGGGCAATCACAGTGGTGTCCAGACTTGTGATCGCCAAATCGCAACAGGTGACCTGCGCGCCTGTTGCGCGCAACCAGGCGGCTGGTGACGCCAAGCCAAAGGGCTGGCGACCCAATTCATAGGTGGAAATCAGGACAATGTGCATAGACTCCATTCGACTGTTCGGCGGCCCGGTTTGCTATAAGACCGCATCGATTAAGCGTGCTTTGAACTGGGTCACAGAATAAATTTTTGTCTGAAGAAGCATCTGTGCCTCACTGAAATCTTGGTCGCCAGTGATAAAATAATCGGCATCGGCTGCGATAGCACAGGCCAGAAACTTTGCATCCTTTTCTGGATTACGATCCTTCAGCGCGGCGGATACCACAACGTTGCTGTCGAACACAACCTTCATTGCCCGCTCCGGTACGCCTCAATTTCAGATGCAATATCATCCTCTGTCAATTGCTGTACTTGTGGCAGGGATTGTGTCACCTCGAATAAGGTCTTTAGGCGAGGTAATGCCAATGTCCGGTCTACATCTTGAGCCAGCAACAGCACCTCTGCCACTTGTCCCGCTTGAAATGGTACATCGGCAATTGTCACTTGTTTCGGATCAGTAATCGTCAAGTAAGTTCGATAGGCTATCATAATACATCCTTCAAGGCTACTATACTTGGCAGCAGCATATAAGTATATTCTTACGCGTGTAAAAAATGGTACTTTATGGCGCTGCTCAGTATATCAATATCAGGCACTTTCGCACGATTCGCTACGTTTAGAGCGGTGTCTCCATTATATACAAATCATGCTGTATTGTCACCTCATCATTATCCCGCCACACCCCACTCGACGGCTGGTGCCTTGCCCGGCCAGCCCAGGCTAATGCGGCCCCGTTCTTTTTCCACTTTTTGAATTTCAACCGTAATGATCTCGCCCACGGCTAGCTGCTGGCCGCGCGGCATCTGGCTGCGGTGCAGCAAGCCATCCTGTTTGACCCCAATATCGACAAAAGCGCCAAAGTCGATGACATTGCGCACCGTGCCTTCCAATTGCAAGCCTGGATAGAGATCATCCATCGACAGGACATCGCTGCGCAAGATGGGGGTGGGTAGATCTTCACGCGGGTCGCGACCGGGGCGCACCAACTGTTCAAAGATGTCGGCCAGGGTTGGTTCGCCGGTGCCCAACGTGGCGGCTAGCGCGGCCAAATTTTGTTGCTTTTTCAGCGCTGCCAACTTGGCTTCGCGTTCTTCCATGGGGGCGCTGGCCGTTAGATTCACCTGCTTGAGCACTTGGTTGGCAACCCCATAGCTTTCGGGGTGGATGGCACTGGCATCGAGCGGTTCCTTGCCGCCGCGTACCCGCAAAAACCCCGCCGCTTGCTCGAAGGCTTTGGGCCCCAGCCCGCTGACTTTGAGCAATGCTTTGCGTGTGGGGAAAGCACCGTTGTCATTGCGATGGGCCACGATCCGTTCTGCCAACTTGGGCCCAATCCCTGCTACATAGGTGAGCAGCGCCGGCGACGCCGTGTTGACATCAACCCCCACGCGGTTGACCACGCTCTCCACTACGCCATCCAACGCTTGCCCAAGCGCCTTCTGGTTGACATCATGTTGGTACATGCCCACGCCAATCGATTGCGGATCAATCTTGACAAGCTCGGCCAGCGGATCTTGCACGCGGCGCGCAATCGAAACCGCGCTGCGCAAGCTGACATCCAGCCCCGGCAATTCGGCTTTGGCCAGGGGACTGGCACTGTAGACACTGGCGCCCGCTTCGTTGACCATCAGGTAGTGCAGTTGCTGACCTTTGATCGCACTGTTGATCAGCTCGGCGACCAATTGTTCCGTCTCGCGCGAAGCCGTGCCATTGCCAATCGTGATCAGGTTAACAGCATATTGTTGCACCAAGCTAACCAGTGTACGCAGGCTGGCGCTTTTCTGGTTCTGGGGTGGGTGTGGATAAATCGTCTCTGTCGCTAGCAACTTACCCGACGGATCGACCACCGCGACCTTGCAACCGGTGCGAAAACCAGGGTCCAGCGCCAGCACTGTATTGCCCCCCAATGGCGGCTGTGTAAGGAGGCCGCGCAGGTTGGCCCCAAAGACCTGAATGGCGTGGGTCTCGGCCAGCTCTGTGATCGTGGTGCGCACATCGCGTTCAATCGCCGGCAGCAGCAGGCGCTTGGCCGCGTCGGCAATCGCTTCTTCCAGTTGATCGGCCAGGGGCGAAAGCGCATGGGGACGAAAAACCGCCGTAATCGCCTGGTACCAATCGCGTTCGGGAATATCAATCGCGAATCGTAAAACTTTTTGTGCTTCCCCACGGTTGATGGCCAGGATCTGGTGTGGACGCAGTTTATCGACGCGCAGCTCAAATTCGTAATAGAGGGCATAGACCTGACGTTCATCAACGGCATCTTCGATCTTGCTGGCGCGCGCGGCACCCCCTTTGAGGGCTCTTGCGCGCGTTGCGCGGCGCACGTCAGGGTGATCGCTAATTGTCTCGGCCCCAATGTCGCGCGCGCCAGCTAATGCTTCTGCCACATTGGGCACGCTGTCGCTGAGAAAAGGCGTGGCCAGGGATTCGGCATCCTCGCGCCCGCGCAGTTGGGCCAGGATCTGGTCGGCCAGCGGTTGGAGGCCCTTTTCGCGCGCGATCATGGCACGCGTGCGCCGTTTGGGCTTATAGGGCTGATAGAGATCTTCCAGCGCCGTGAGCGTTTCGGCGGCCAGCAAGGCGCTGCGCAGGGTATCGGTGAGCTTGCCCTGTTCTTCGATCGAAGCCAGGATCGTCGTGCGGCGCTCATCCAGTTTGCGCAGTGCTTCCAGTGTGCTCTGGATGGCGCGCAATTGTTCCTCATCCAACCCGCCTGTCGCCTCTTTACGATAGCGGGCGATAAAGGGAATCGTGTTGCCCTCATCGAGCAAGTCAATGGTCGCCGCCACCTGGGAGGCGCGGATGGTCAGTTGCCCAGCGATGCGATCGGTATAAGTTGCCATAGTCTTATCGTGCCAGAATTTCTTTTCAGCTACAAGCCTACGCGAGACGGTGACTGGGGTACTTCCTCAGCACAAATATTCTACCCGACGCGCCGCTGGGCGTCAATCTGGCTGGCTTGTGAGGCAAGGTCTGGAAAGGATAAAGGAAAGTTGTCGTACTGTAGTCGATGGTGGCACCTTTAATTCTAGCGAAAACCCTCCCGGCAACGCTTGCCGGGAGGGTTTGTTTTGGATCTCTTGAGGCTGAATCTGCTGGTAACTGCCTAGTCCAGTTGGGCGTAGATACCACGGCAGTTAATAAGGCACGTTACTCGTGTACATCATGGTAAAAATAGGGTACCTTATTTACGCCGGGATCTACTAGATAGTTTGCCAACGTCCAGGTGGTCACGTATACTACGTGACTGGTAGCAATGGCGCTCATGATTATCTCCTTGATGATCACTGTCATGCCGCATGCCCAACTGATATTCAACATTTCTAGACACATGCACGCCGTATCTTGAATGTAAATCCCCACATTATCGAAGTGCTGTGTTGCTAAACTTTGCCCGAACAACCCAATCAAAATCGTATTGCACGCCTTGAGTAAAAGAAAATGCTACTTGCTGCTTTGGTTGCTGTGATCATTCCTTTGATCTTTCTGCTACTGGTTCGCCGATTGGATCTCTATGCCTCTGGCAGTTTCCGTGCCGTGCTGATCTGTATGGGCTGTGGTGTCGTCGCTTTTCTGGCTTCGTATGAAGTGAATAATCTCTTTCTCCGCTTTGTAAGCTATAGTGTACTCGTAACCCTTGTTGCCCCCATTGTCGAAGAAATTCTTAAATCGCTGGTGCTGGTTTACTATGTGCGCCGTCCGGATTTTACTTATTTTGTCGATGGCGCGATCTACGGTTTTACCGTGGGCACGACCTTTGGCTTGCTCGAAAACCTCCTCTATATTAGCCGCATTCAAGGCGACCCCAGCACAAGTACGGCTTTGGCCCTGGCGTTGACACGCGCCTTTTCCACTTCTTTGATGCATGGCAGTGCCAGCGCGCTGGTTGGTGTTGCATTAGGACGTTTGCGTTTTGGGCGTGGCTTGACGCGCCTAGCCTCTGTCGGGATAGGCTTGTCTGCCGCAATTGTGCTCCATTTGGCATTCAATAACCTGATCAGCCAAAATTTAGGCATTTTGACGGTAGTGCTGGCTGTGCTGTTGGGCTTGGGCGGCGTTGCTGTGAATGTTGGGTTGATCCGCTGGGGCTTGATCGAGGAGCGACAATGGTTGCGCGAAACGCTGGGCCGAGCAACCGGTGTTTCTGCGGGAGAATCGGCGGTTGTCCAGCAGATGGCCCAACTTGATCGGTTGCTGGCACCCGTTGCTGCACGTTTTGGAACAGAAAAGCGCCGCCAGGTGGAAACTTTTCTACGCCTGCAAGCACAGTTGGGGCTCAAGCATAAAGTCGAAGAGATGACCCCCGATCCGCGATTACGCTTGGAGATGTCTGCCCAAGTTGCCGCACTGCGCGCCGAGGTGGACGAACTGCGCCGCGCGATTGGCGTCTATTGTATGAGCTACGTCCGCTCGATCCTGCCGCCAGCGAGTGAGCCGCTCTGGAACCGGCTCAACGAGACGCTGGCGCGGCCAGTGTCGCCAGCGGGACGGAATTTATGGAACAACCTTGGTAGCAAAATAAAAGAGGCGGCTGATCGATGATTTCTCCGCAAGTGCGCACTGCCGCGCCGTCGTCTGCCCAGGCCAAAGTGCGCTTGGCTATGCATTTCCTGGGCTCGGTCCAGCTTCATTTGGAAGGACAAAACTTGACCAGCGCGGCCGGTACCAAAGCGATGGCGCTACTTGCCTACCTGGCGGTGGCCGCTCCCCAACCCGCACTGCCATTAAGTTAAGGATACTGTGTGGACTGTCACCCCTGCGAAGGCAGGGGTCCATCCCTCTAGAGCCTGGATTCCTGCCTTCGCAGGAATGACCACTCGGCGCTTAACTTAATGGCAGTG
>DAOTTR010000695.1:0-4186 GCA_034437715.1 Caldilineaceae bacterium | reverse complement strand
GAAACAATTGTCAGCGTGCCGGGGACTGACCAACCGTAAACCTGCACTGAGAACTTTTTCTGGTCAGTCCCCGGCACGCTATCGCGAAACTCCGGTTTTCAAATTGAACTCAGTATAGCAAGCTTGTATTCGGTGCGGGTGCTACTTTATACCTTGATAAGCTCGCCACTTTCCAGCGATGCGCGCGCAGCGTTGGATAGGGCCACTGCCCGACGGGCCTGTTCTGGCGTGCCATGCATGGGTGTACGTCGATTGCGCACACAATCAACAAAATAGGCCACTTCAGTCGCCCATGCATCCGTCCCCTGATTGGGCACAGGTAATGGATAATGCTTCCCCGGTTCATAGACGGTCACGGAATCGAGGCCGCCACCCATCTCTACGCTCACGCCGCCTGCTTTGAAGAGATATTCAACCCGCCCTCGCGCACAATGGACCAGTAGGCTCATGCTAAAGGGATAGTCAGTGGGCAGCAATTCGGAAGCCTCGATGACACCCGCGCCTGTGCCATAGTCAACCGTTGCCAGCATGTGATCCCACATTGCCGGCGCGCTTTGTCGACCCCGGCAATAGACGGTTTGTGGGGGTGCATCAAAAACCCAATTGAGCACATCCAGATCGTGCACCATTAAGTCCAGCACAGCACCGCCGCTCTGGGTTGGATCCGTAAACCAAGAAGACCAGCGTGGTTGCTGTGATAGGCGGGTGGCGCTGACCGAAAAGGGTGCGCCAATTGCGCCGCTCTGGACAAACTCAACCACTGCTTTGTATTCCGGCCAAAAGCGTAATGTCTGCCCAATCATCAAGATCTGGTTGCTCTGTTGCCAAGCCGCAATGATCGCATCACAGTCATCCACCGTCAGCGCAAACGGTTTTTCAAGCAACACATCTTTGCCCGCGGCCAGCGCCAACAAGGTCAACGGTTTGTGCAACGGCGTAGGGAGGGTAATACTAACGGCATCAATCGTGGGATCATTGAGAATTGCCAAGTAGTCATTGGTGGGGGTGCCGCCCACTTCAGCCGCTAAGGCTTGGGCTTTGTCTAGGCTGCGTGAATAGATCGCGGTCACGGTTACATCTGCAAGTTGCGCATAGCCGCGCGCATGGGTGCCCCCCATAAAGCCAGCACCAAGAATTCCAATATTCATATAACTATCCTTCTATCCATTGCTTGGCTAGGACAATCCCAACGCGGCCAGCGTTTGGTAACTCTGTTGCATCGCCAAGTTAACGTCAGCCAGCGACGGCCACGGTTCCCCATAAAATTCAATTTCTACCGTAAAGGGGCCGGCATAGTTGCTCTGGCGAAAAATAGTAACAATTTGTGGAAAATCAACATGCCCCTGGCCGATGGCTGGAAAGTTCCAGACTTTGCCCTCTGCTCCTTTGTCCTTGAGATGGCAGTGGACAAGCAGATCCAGGCAACCAGGCAGATCATCGACTGCCTTGACATTGCCATAGAACTCACAATTGGCCGTGTCATAATTGAGCCGGACATTGGGCCGGTTGATCCGTTCGAGCACCGGACGGGCACTCTGGCCGCTGCTCGTGATCTCGCCGTGAACCTCTAGGCCGATCATAATATCGCGTGCTGCAGCATAGTCGGCCAGCGTGAAGATGGTGTTCATAAAGCCAGCCTCATCTTCGTGTTCGCTGGCGTGACCACCAACCGCGGTATTCATCAGATCGATGCCCATGCGTTGACAGAGATCGACCGCTTTGATGCCATCTTCCAGGCCAGCTTGGGTCGTCAAATCTGAATGCCCACTCAAGCTCACTGGAATCAACCCTACCTTGTGCAACATGCGTTGGATCTGACTCAGGGTCGCGCCATCTGCATCCAATGGCACGTGCTCTGTCCAACCGCGCACTGCACCCAGTTCGACAAATTTAAAACCAGCGGCAGAGATCCCTTCTAGGGCTTCTTCCAGGCTATAGGTGTGATAACTATTGGTGTGACCACCCAAGCGATTTTTTAATGTCATATTCTTGTCCTAACTTTGACTTGTTTTAACTCTGGCAACGAAAACTGGTGGGAAATCTATGTTGGGTTATTAGGATAATGCGCTATGCATACTCAAGTAATGCGCGGAATGATGTGGGTTCAGCAACCTAGCTTGATCGTAGCAGAAAGTTTACATAGCGTCAACCTATCGTTTTTCGACTTATGTTTGGACGTTCAGTGGCCGCCTTTTGGTGACCTGCCAAGGGTGCAATCAAGCTCGTTGCTTACCGCCACCCCCTGTGATAGAATGCTTATCCATTGTCTGGGATCGCTGAAAAGAAACGAGCTTACCCTAAGTCTGTCAAGCTATTCGCCAAACCACTGATTTATCTCTTCTAGAACAGGCCAATGCAATCAGTGGTTTAGGCCAAGCCAAATCTGGCAACAAATCGTACTCCGTTGTTTCCCCCGTCAACCAATCTTCAACAAAAGTCATGCTCTGGCAAACATTCTCTGACTAATATTCTCTGGCTAAGAGGAGTAAGACAATGAGCAAGTTACTTGAGCGTATGCAATTGGATGGCTGGTGTGTCGTCGAAGGGGTCATCCCTGCCGAGGCAGTCGCCACCGTGCGCGAAAGTGTGCAGACCGCGACACACGCCCATCGCAACCCCAACGCCCCCAAAAATATTGGTCATCTCTCCGGCGTGATCAACTACGACCAATCAATTGCGCCCTATCTGGCCGATGAACGCTTGTTGGGGGTGATCGAAGGTGTATTGGGGCCGCATGTACGGATTTCGTTTACCACGGCTACAATTAATGAGCCCGGCAATGCGCGCAGCGGTTGGCACGCCGACTGGCCCTACAATCAGCGCAACGCTGGCTCTATCCCCGCACCCTATGCCGATCTGCCCATGCACATTACAACCATTTGGATGCTCTCGCCCTTCAGCGCGGCCACTGGCGGTACCTTGGTCGTCTCGGGCAGCCACCGCATGAGCAACAACCCAACCGGCGGCTATGGTGTCGGTGAGTTGGAGACCTATCCTACCGAGATCAATGCTGCGGGCAAAGCGGGCGATGTGTTGGTCATGGATAGCCGCCTTTGGCACGCCACCGCCGCCAATGTGACGAATGATCCGCGCGTGGCCGTGGTGACGCGCTATGCCCCTTGGTGGCTCGATCTCAATGTGTTGATGCCTGATTCGATCACCCGCACGCGCTTGCAAAAAGCGACGGGCAAGGGTGAAAATCAGGTGCCGCTGGTGCCCGCCACGGTCTATGCCGGTCTACCCGAGCAGGTTAAACCTCTCTTTGCCCATTGGGTAGAGCGGTAAGGCAACTTTATTCCAAGCAAACTGCAACTGGCCGAAGGAGGCCTATTCCATGATCCACAACAGCTTTAGCAAAGGACCAGAGGGCTGGTGTTCGTATGATTATCATGCCAGCATGGTTGCTGGTGGCGAAAATGTCTTTATCCTCACCAGCTGGGCCAGAAAGGGGGGTGTCAATGATGGGAGCTACGTGTGGACAGACAATACCCGCTGGAGCGCCGACACGCCAGAGAAGCCGCTCTCGATTCTGTCGCTGATCTTCTACCGCCATTGGATCAATGAAGACCCGGTGGATCTGCGCGGCTGTGAAGTGTCGGCCTATCTGCGGGGAGACAACTTACGCTTGGACGGCGCACAGTGCTATTTCTGGGCCGTTACCCATGGCGCGCGCTGGCACTACACCGCCCAACCCTTGACGATTAGCGAAGGCGGTTGGGCCGACGCGCCCCAGAAATTTGTCCTGCATGATGATGAATCACGCTGGCACAATAGTTGGACATCCAACCCCAATCGACCTGTTGCGCTTACAGATCTGCTGCGCAATGTCGTTAGCTATGGCTTTGCCTTTGTTGGTTTTTCCAGCGAAGTCACGGGCCGTTTCGCGCTAGCCGAATTTTCGATCAGTGCGCCAAGTGCCTGATTTTTTCAGTGGATGGCCAGCCAGAAGATAGGGTAAAGCAATGGCAACCCAGCGTACACTACTCTTGGTAGATGACCATGATATTCTGTATCGCGCCGGTATGCAACGCGTGCTACAGCCGTTGACCCGCCATGGGCAGAATCCGTTGCTCGGCGGGCGCGCCAAACCCTGGGAGATTGCAATTGGGTGGTGTAGTGTCTATTGCAATCCGGCCACAGGGCTGTATCAACTTTGGTATCAAGCGTTTGCTGGTCATACGGCGCA
>DAOTTR010000694.1:0-5552 GCA_034437715.1 Caldilineaceae bacterium | reverse complement strand
CCAAGGAAGAGCGCTTAATTCTGGCCGACGCCCAAACCTCGGGCGGCTTACTTGTCGCCGTGGCGGCAGATCAGGCGGCGATCATGTTGGATGCCCTACATGACGCCAGCGTGAAAGACGCGCACATTGTCGGTCGCCTGGCCGCCGGTCAACCCGGCCACATAGAGGTCAGCCGTAGCCAAGCTTGAATCTATCCTCCACCTGGACTCAGCGTAGGCTTATGGTTTGAGTCCGCAACCCCAAGGCAATAAATGAGTACACATACAGCAGAGTCGAGCAAAAAATGGCAATGGATTGCGCCCATGCAGCCGCGCTCCCCCCAGGAGGCCCATCGCGCATCTACGCCGCTCGAACTATTTTTCGACTTGGTATTCGTAGTGGCGATTGCCCAGGCCGCCAGCCATTTGCATC
This sequence comes from Caldilineaceae bacterium, assembly GCA_034437715.1. GTDB lineage: Bacteria > Chloroflexota > Anaerolineae > Caldilineales > Caldilineaceae > JAHBVH01. The sequence goes on along the minus strand of DAOTTR010000694.1, from coordinate 5,141 downwards.
ATGGCATTGCCGAGGCCCATGTAACGCAGGCTATTATGAGCTATATCATGGTCTTCTTCGCCATCTGGTGGGCCTGGATGAACTTCACCTGGTTTGCGTCGGCCTATGATAATGATGATGTGCCCTACCGGTTGGCCGTATTTGTCCAGCTTGTTGGATCGCTGATCCTGGCGGCGGGCGTGCCGCAGGCCTTCGACCACGGCGATTTTTTAGTTGTTACAATTGGATACACGGTGATGCGCGTCGCCTTGGTGGCCCAGTGGTTGCGTGCGGCGCGCGCCGACCAAGCACGTAGCGCAACAGCCTATCGCTATGCGCTGGGGATCATCATCCTTCAACTTGGCTGGATCGCGCTCTTATTCCTGCCACCGAATTGGAAATTGGTCGGGTTCGCCACGTTGGTCGTCCTCGAGATTTCGGTGCCGATTTGGGCTGAACAGCCCGGCACGACACCGTGGCACCCCGGTCACATTACCGAGCGCTACGGACTGTTCACAATTATCGTCTTGGGTGAATCGATTTTGTCCGCGCTGGTCGCGATTCAATCGACCATCCAAGCCGGCGATTTCAACGCCAATCTGGGGACGATTATTGTAGGAGGGCTGTTGATCGTTTTGGGCATGTGGTGGCTCTACTTTGACCAGCCCGAGCATGACTTGCGCGTTTCGCTGCGCACGGCTTTTGTCTGGGGCTATGGACATCTGTTTATCTTTGCCGCGGCCGCGGCGGTGGGCGCAGGATTGGCTGTGGCCGTCGATCAGGCGACTCATCATGCTGCGATCGGGCCGGTGGGTGGTGGGGCCGCCGTTGCAATCCCCGTAGCACTTTACTTGTTTAGCCTGTGGCTGCTCCAGGAGCGCGATCAAGTGCCACGTTTGTCCCCTACATACCTTTTCCCGCTTGTTGTACTCCTGATCCTGTTAACGCCCTTCACGGGCCAAGCCGTGTTATTGACCGGTCTCTTGCTGGTTGCGTTACTTGCCATCAAGCTCACTCTCCGCTCGCGTGCCCACGCGTAAACAGTTTGTCTGTCGCGCACGTCCGCAAGACGATCTTATCTTTATCCCTTGGTATAAGGCACGCCCAATGCGGTGGGGGCTTCGACTTGGCCTTTGCTGGCCTGGCTGGTGCGCAGCAAGACCAGAATGGTGAGCACATAGGGCAACATCAAGAGTAGTTCATAGGGAATGGCCTCAATATTCAAGGCCTGGATACGAAATTGTAATGCATTAGCCAAGCCAAAGAGCAGCGCACCGACCAGCGCCAAACCGGGTCGCCAGCGGGCAAAGATCACCAGCGCCACAGCGATCCAGCCGCGGCCAGCGGTAACCCCTTCATTGAAAATGCCTAGTTGCGCCACCGTCAACACCGCGCCGCCCAAACCAGCAAAGGCCGCGCCGATCAGCACGGCACTATAGCGTACAGCGCTCACGTTGATGCCCGAGGTTTCGGCGGCAGCGGGATGTTCGCCAGCGGCGCGGATATTCAAGCCCCAGGTGGTTTGGTTCAGAAAAAACCAGACCACAACCAGCAACCCAATACTGAGATAGGTCATTACATCGTGGCGAAAGAGAATCGGGCCAATCCAGGGCAGATCGGCGAGGTAGGGAATCGGCAGTTCAGGAAAGCCGGTCACGCGCGCGGTCAACGATCTGAATTGTTGGCGGTAGACATAGGTGGTCAAGCCCTGGCCTAGAATCACCAAAGTGATGCTGGCAATCACCTGATCGGTGCGCAAGGTTACGGCCAATACGGCCATGAGCAACCCCATAGCCAGCCCGGCCACCGTGCCGCTGAGAATGCCGATCCAGGGTGACCACGCCACAGGCAAGGGTGTACTGCCTTGCTCCACATAATAGGCCCCCATAAAACCGGCCAGCGCGCCGACCAGCATAATGCCCTCTAGGCCCAGATTCAATACGCCGCCGCGCTCAGTGATAATTTCACCCAGCGCGGCCAGATAGATGGGAATCGCCAAGCGCAGACCAGAGATGAGCAGCGCCGTCAAAAAGGTGATCGAAAACAGATGATTCCACGATTCCATGATTACCTCGCCTGCTGGCGCGCCAGCGCATCGGCGATCAACACAAAGAGCACAACCAATGCCTGTACCATCTGGGCCAGCGCAATCGGCAAACCGTAGACGCTATGCATGGTCTGCGCGCCGATCGACAAAATGGCAAAGAAAAGCGCCGCTACAAAAACGCCAACCGGATGCAAGCGCCCCAGCAATGCCACCAAAATTCCGGTAAAGCCGTAGTTACCCGAAATGCCATCTTTCAAGCGCGAATGCAACGCACTCACTTCAAAGACACCCGTCAACCCGGCCAGTGCGCCGCTAAAGAGCAGGGCAAAGGCCAAGCCCCAGGTCACATTCATGCCCACAGCATAGGCAACGGTTGGGCTAGAACCAATGGCACGGATACGAAACCCCAGCGGCGTCTTCCAGAGCAGCAGATAGACCACCGGAATCAGCAGCACAGCGATCAACACGCCAATATGCACGCGCGTGCCAAAGAGCGTGGGCATGCGCGCCACGCCCACCAATTGCGCACTTTGCGGCAGAAAACTCTCTGGATCGCGCAACGGCCCACGTGCCAGATAAAGCACTGTATACTGGGCGACATAGTTCAACATGAGCGTTGTAATAATTTCATTGATCTGAAAACGAATCTTGAGCAGTGCGGCCAACCCGGCCCAAAGCGCGCCGCCTACCATCCCAGCGACGATCATCAACGGAATCAGGATAATGGCCGGCAATGTTGTTTGTAAGGCCAGACCGGTTGCAGCCCCGGCCAGCGCGCCAATCATGTATTGACCCTCGCCGCCAATATTCCAAATCTTGCCGCGAAACGCCACCGTCAGCCCCAAGCCCATGAGCAACAGCGGCCCTGTTTTGAGCAGCGTTTCGATCAGCGGGCGCGTCCCACCTAGCGCGCCTTTGAGCATGGTGCCATAGGCCGCCAGTGGATTGGCCCCTGTCATGGCCATCAACCCCGCGCCCAGCAACAACCCCATTAATGCGCCCAACAGCGGTGCCAACAGCGAACGTACGCTTTCATTCATGTGCATGGGTGCCTCGGCTTTCTGCCTGGATCTGCGCCAGCGGCGAGCCAGCCATCATCAACCCCAGCGTTTGCAGATCCGGCGCATCGCCGGCACATTCGCCCATGATCTCCCCCTCATAGAAAACGACAATGCGATCGCTCAGATTCAGAATTTCCTCCAGTTCTGTCGAGATCAGCAGAATCGCCATGCCCTGCTCACGCTGCTGAATCAATGCTTGGTGAATAAATTCAATCGCGCCAATATCCACACCGCGCGTCGGCTGGGCCACCAGCAAAACTTTGGGTTGATGGGCCAATTCGCGCGCCAACACGACCTTCTGCGCATTGCCGCCCGACAATTTGGAAACGGCCGTTGCCGTCGAGGGGGTGCGAATGTTGAACGCACGCACCAGCTTTTGGGCAAAGGCCGCAATCGCGCGCCCATTGAGGAACCCGCGCTGGGTAAACGGCGCTCGATCAAACTGGGAAAGCACCAAATTCTCAGCAATGCTAAAGTCGGCCAGCAGCGCCGTACGATAGCGGTCGGATGGCACATAGCCCAGCCCGGTTGCCAGCATAGTGCGCGGCGTTGCCCCAGTCATCACCTGCTCATTTACCAGCACGTCGCCCTGCACAATCGGTCGCAGCCCAAGAATGGCTTCTTCCAACTCGCGCTGGCCGTTGCCTTCCACGCCAGCAATACCCACGATCTCGCCGGCGCGTACACTCAAATTGATGCCGCGCAAGGCTGGCAGGGCACGATCATCATTCACATGGAGATCGCGTAGGGTGAGTCGCACCGGGCCCGGCGCGGCGGGTTGCTTAGGGGTACGCGATACAACCTCGCGCCCAACCATCATGCGGCTCAAATGGGCCGGATTGGTCGCTGACCGGTCGACCACATCGATCAGCCGGCCATCGCGCAAGACAGCCACCCGGTCACAGACGCTCATCACCTCGTGCAATTTATGGCTGATGAAGATCAGTGAACGCCCGTCTGCCGCCAGTTTGCGCAGAATGGCAATCAATTCATCTACCTCTTGCGGGGTGAGGACCGCAGTGGGCTCGTCTAAAATCAATACCTCGGCCCCGCGATAGAGCGCTTTGAGAATCTCGACCCGTTGTTGCTGACCGACCGAGAGCTGCCAAACCGCGGCTGCGGGATCGACTTTGAGGCCATACTGCGCCGACAACTGGGCAATGCGCGCATGGACAGCGCGGCGATTTTCCAACAGCGGCTGCCGTGGCGAAGCTTGCCCCAGCACAATGTTTTCGGCGACGGTAAAGGGCGGCACCAGCATAAAATGTTGATGTACCATGCCCAGGCCGCGCGCAATTGCATCGTGGGCCGAGCGCAGTGTCACCGGCTGGCCGCGCAAGACGATCTCGCCCTCATCCGGCTGGTAGAGGCCATAGAGAATGTTCATAAGCGTGGTCTTGCCCGCGCCATTTTCCCCGAGCAGGCCGAGGATTTCCCCTTTCTGGACCTGCAAACTGATATGATCATTGGCAAGGACACCGGGAAAACGCTTGACGATCTGGCGCAGTTCAACAACGGGCGGCGCGCTTGGCTGGGAGGCAGAGAAAGTGGTCATAGGTCAGGTTTGAGAGGGCAGTAGAGCGTATGTGAAGTCAATGGTGAGCGATGCAAGCGTCGTAAAGACTTCAGTCTTTGTTCAAGTTCTGGAAAGACTGAAGTCTTTACGACGTACGGCACTTAGGCGCTAAGGCGCTTGCAAAGAAATAAGTATCCAGGGCTTGCCCAACAAAATCATGCGTAGGGGCGGCCGCGCAGCCGCCCCGCGTTTGGCTCGCTGCGAACGGGCGGCTGCAAGCCGCCCCTACTGCATACTTATTTCTTCTACTGTCCTTAGGGTCTGTCCAGAAATAAAATAGCTAATTTACGTGATGTTACCCGAGTAAATCTGTCTAAAATCATCTATGTTATTCTTGGACAGACCCTTAGATCAGCAGATCATGTTACGCATCTGACTGGGTGAATGAATTCACCCGCTGGTACACAAAACCTGCTGAAGCCAGGTTAAAGCGCCAGTGCGTTTCAACGCACTTTGTCTACCACTCAGGGGTTTTAAC
>DAOTTR010000693.1:0-10327 GCA_034437715.1 Caldilineaceae bacterium | reverse complement strand
GTTGTATTGAAAATTTCTGTTTTACTTGTGCCAAAACCGACGTTTTCAAACAAAGCACACGAATAGAAGCTGTGAAGAAGTCTATAGCCAAGTTCATTTAGGAAAATTATGTTGCTAGTTAAAGAAGCGTCAAGTAAAGAGATAGAAAACAATACGACAACCAATACGGAGACGCCTGTGCGTCCGTCTATCCGCAATATTGCGATTATCGCCCACGTCGATCATGGGAAGACAACCCTGGTCGATGGCATGTTACGCCTGACCAAGGTTTTTCGCACCAACCAACAAGTGCAAGAGCGCGTGTTGGATTCGAATGACCTGGAACGTGAGCGCGGTATCACCATTTTGGCCAAAAATACCGGCATTGTCTACAAGGACGTGACCATTAACCTGGTCGATACGCCTGGCCATGCCGACTTTGGTGGCGAGGTCGAGCGTGTTATGAACATGGTCGATGGTGTGCTGTTGCTCGTCGATGCCGTGGAAGGGCCCATGCCCCAAACGCGCTTTGTGTTGCGCCAGGCTTTGAATAAAGGCTTGAAAGCAATCGTGGTCATTAACAAAGTCGATCGGCCGTCGGCACGCATTGATTACGCGGTCAACGCGACCTTCGATCTCTTTATCGATCTGGGTGCCAGCGAAGAACAAGCGGATTTTCCGATTGTCTACACCATCGGTTTGGAAGCACGCGCTGGCCTGGATCCTGAAGCGTTGGGTCCGGATCTGACGGTGCTCTTCGACACCATCCTAGAGCACATTCCACCGCCCGTGGCCGACCCGAACAAGCCCATGCAGATGTTGGTGAGCACGTTGGAATATAGCACCTATGTGGGTAAAATTGCGATTGGCCGCTTACAAAATGGCTCGTTGCGCACTGGTCAGTCGATCATGCACATCAACGCCGAAGGGCAGATGAAGCAGGCCAAAATTGCCCAGGTCTTCAGCTTCCGCAATTTGCAGCGCCAGCCTGAAGAAGAAGTCTTTGCCGGTAACATTGTTGCCGTGGCGGGCATTGAAGATGTCGGCATTGGCGATACCCTGGCCGATCTCAATGATCCGCGTCCGCTGCCGCCGATCAAGGTGGAAGAGCCGACGGTGCGCATGGCCTTTAGTGTCAATGATAGTCCCTTTGCCGGCCGCGAAGGGCGCTACCTGACCAGCCGCCAATTGCGGACACGGTTACTAGCCGAATTGGAACACAATGTCTCATTGCGGGTCGAAGAAACCGAATTGGCCAGTGAATTCCTGGTGGCCGGTCGTGGCGAGTTGCATTTGGCGATTTTGATTGAAACCATGCGCCGTGAAGACACTGAGTTTTCGGTCAGCCCGCCCGAGGTAATCTACAAAGAAACGCCCGAAGGCTTGCTGGAACCGATGGAGCACATGTTTGTGGAAGTGCTCAACGATTACCTGGGGGCCGTGACCGAGATGCTCGGTCGGCGTCGGGCGCAGTTGACCAACATTCGCTATGGCGAAGATGGTACAATTTATGCCGAATTTATGGTGCCAACGCGTGGTCTGCTCGGTTTCCGCCAACTGTTTCTAACAGCGACGCGCGGCACGGGCATCTACAATACACTCTTTGCCGGCTACCAACCATTTTTGGGTGAAATCGATACGGTAGAGCAAGGCAAGTTGGTGGCGCTCGAAGGCGGCATGGTCACGTCCCATGCGCTGGTGAAATTACAGCAGCGCGGCGAGTTTATTGTCCGTCCTGGCGATGATGTCTATGCGGGCCAAGTCGTGGGTAGAAATATCCGCACCGAAGAGATGGTGATCAACATCTGCCAGGCCAAGCAATTGACCAACTTCCGTGAGAAGCCCTCGGCCACCTCGGATATGCTCGTCCAACCGCGCGAATTGTCGCTGGATGAGGCGATTCAATATCTGGAAAAGGGTGACTTGCTAGAAGTGACACCGAATTCCTTGCGGGTGCGCAAACGCGAGTTGAAACACGATCTCCGCCAACGTGAGACCAAACGCGCCAAACAAGCCCAAGGCGAATAAGCTCAGGTTGCTGGCTGAAGTGTGGTAAAGAGAGCGTATAGAATAGAGATTATTCCGATTTGTTATTTCGGCAACAAAACCGGGTGCAACTGTTCTTGTAGGTGCGGTTTGTAACCGCGCAAGTCGACATCGACCGCGATTGTGCGGTTACAAACCGCACCTACGAATGCACAAAATTAAATCGGAATAAGGTCTAAACTAAAAAAGGCGCTCGACTTTTGCAGTCGAGCGCCTTTTTTATGACTAAATCAGGGGTTTACGGCCAGATATAGGTGCCAGCTTCAATCGTAGTTTGGATTGATTGATTGTTAACGGTGGCGGCAAAAGGCAGGGCGCGCGTGCCAGACTGGCGGCGGACGGTCAGCTTGTACTCATCTGGTTGGATCGTCGGTGGTAGCCGATATTGAAAGACGACTGTATTTTGCGCACCGGGGGTGAGAATAAAGTAGCCGCCAAAAAGTTGCGCGCCACCCTCACCGCGTTGGGTGCTGACTGTGTCTGCCATGAGACCACCGCTGGCGAGTAACTCGCTACCGGCGGGCACAAAGACCCGCACATAGTCATAGTAACAGCGCACCATCATCTCTTCATAGGTATCTCCATAACGGGGCGTCTGATCACAGACATAACCGGGCCGCTCGTAGGGATGGTGATAGGTCAGCGCGACGGTTGCCACTCCCGGTGCTGTTGCCCCCTGCGGCCATTCCACTTGATATTGTACCGAGCGTTCCAGAATGGCATCAACCTTATTGTAGCCAAAATTTGTGTCAACTACGGCTAAAAAATCACCGCTTTCTGGTGGCTTCAGTCCACCATCCCAGCCCAAGGTCGCTAGTTCGTGGGCCACTTGGGGATTCACGAGCCAGATCTGCAGGGCGCGCGTATCAAGCGTGCTTTGCAGGGCGCTGATCATGCGCAATTTGTTGAAATTGCCCTGTTGAATACGCGTAACCGCTGATTGGGCGAGCAAGGGGATGAAATCCTTGCGCTGTTGCCACCATTCCTTTTCGCCGCCGGCCAGCGACGCCTCGCTTTCCAGCGGCGATGCCCAAAATTCTTTGATGCGTTCTAGCACTGTTGCGCTGGTTAACGGCTCTTCGAGCCCTGGCAAAGTGAGGGGTTCCAATGCACTCACAATGCGCTCGACTGCATGTAGATCAATCGAGATGACGCCATCGATCGTTCGCCCTGTCTGTTGCGAATAGATGGTGCGGGCGATCTGCGCCGTCGTCGGAAAATCGGGTGACCAGTTCACATCGCGCAGCAGCATAATTTCAATGCCCATATACTGTTGTACGGGTTGGGGGGCACGCGGCAACGTGAGATCGGTACGGCTGATGCTGGGATCGTAGCTATCCATAAACTCGATGCTAAGGATGCGACCATCGGCAACCGTCACACGTCCAATCGCGGTCAGAAAGCCACCGGTGGCGCGCAATTCCTGATTGTTTTGCGCCAAGACCAGATAGGTGCGTGTTTGGCCGACGCCAAGCAGGTCGGGCAGATAGGTGCCCATGCGTAGGCCAGGCGCGATGAGCGCAACTGCGGCTTGGAGTGCGGTCACTGGTTCGTATAGCGACGATATCACTTGGTTGGGATCAATCGTCTGTAGCTTCTCTTCTAAGCTGGCGGCGCGTGCCGTCAGCTCCTCTAGCTGGGGCTGGGCCGCAGCCAACGCTGCTGGCAGTTGGGCAAAGGGGGAAGTGCCTGGGGGTGCTAAGAGCACAGGCCGCATAACGGGGTAGGCAATTACACCTAGCTGCGCAAGTTCATCCCCGGCTTCTAGTAGGAGTGGAATGGCCGCCAAGCTAGGCCCAAAGAAAGGGAGTGCCTGAAGTGATCGTAACATTGGCCGGAAGAAATTCATTTCCTGGTCGGCGTTGGTGAGGGCGGTCGCGCTGTCCATCAAAAAGGTCTGGGCAATCGCATAACGCTCCTCATTCAAATCGTTGCCAGAAAATTGGGCAAATTGAATGCCGGTGCTATAGGCACGTTGCAGGTAGAGGCCAATCCGCACTGCCTTGAAGAGAACCACACAGAGGAGCAACCCCAAAACAGTTGACAGGCTGATCCAAAAAAGGCGTCTACGACGTGATGGCGGAGCGTGACGGGCGCGTCTGTTCATGAAAGAGTGGTTGTGACAGATTGGGCTGAAGCCATTTCAATGATACGGGGCAAACCGTAGGTCATTAGGCGCTTTAATTCATGTAGCGTACCACGGAAGTCATCAATCGTTCCCCCAATTGGGTCGGCTATGTCATAGCTCAGGCCCACCATTTCGGTCAATTGATAGATACGTTTACGGACAGTGGGAAACTCGACCTGTAATGCTTCCTTATGACTCTGTTCCATGGTCAAGATCAGATCATAGGCATGTAATGCCAGGTTTTCTACATTGCGCGCGCGATGTTGGCTGAGATCAAGCCCAACTTCTTCGGCAATTTTGCGCATTTGCGGATGGGCCGGGCGTGCCGGGGCGGCCCATGTGCCGGCTGATTCTACCGTCCACTGGCTGTTACCTGCGCGTTCGGTGAGCTGGCGCTGTAGAAGTACCTCGGCCAGGGGGGAGCGACATTGATTGGCTGTGCAAATAATCAGAATTGAAGGCATTTTGGGTTACTATGCTCTGTGCTAGAAGCGGTTGATAACAGGTTGACATCGGCTCGGGAAATATAACTGCAGTACGGAGATGATTTGGTGCATCCGTACTGCAGAAAACTTACCGATGTTGTAGTATATCACTTACGCCACAAACATGTCTAGCTTAGGGTTTCTTTTGGTCGGATTGTAGTTGATAATACCCATTGGTTGTAGCATGTTGCATGGGCTGTGCTTCCCGCAGATCGCCCCGTGGCTCGCTTGCTGGCGGCTTGCTGGACATTTGAACCACTTTTGTTGCTTGCTTGGGGGCAAGCGCCGAGAAGGTTGGCTGCAATTTGGGTTGTTTGCTCTCCACAACTTTGTCCTCAATTTGACTTTCATCATCGGCATAATAGGCAGCGTAGGAATCATAGTAATAATAACCGCGCGCCGAGCGCGTCATCTCATTTAAGACGACACCCAATAGGCGTGCGCCCACCTGTTGTAAGTTGGCTGCGCCATTCGCGACCATAGAGCGGGAGGTCTGGCGGCTGTTGACTACCATCAACACACCCTGTACTTGACTAGACAAGATCTGGGCATCGGTAACGGCCAGAAGCGGCGGCGCATCGATGATGAGCAGATCAGATTCGGCGACCAGGCTTTGGATCAATTCCTGCATGGGCTGTGAACCCAACAATTCAGCCGGATTGGGTGGGATGCTGCCACAGGTCATCACCTGGAGATTGGGGATGGTTGTCTCGCGCAAGAAAAAAGCAGGGGGCGTATCGTTTAACAGGGCGTCTGTAAGACCTGGCCCTTTGGATAATTTAAAGACCTTGTGTACCTGTGGCTTGCGCAGATCCGCATCCATAATAATCACACGGTTACCCGCCTGGGCCATGGCAATCGCCAAATTGGAGGCTGTCGTCGTCTTGCCTTCAGAAGGTGCCGCGCTTGTCACCAGCATAGCGCGCAACGGCTCGTTGACGCTAGAAAAGCGCAGATTCGTGCGCAATCGCCGATAGGATTCAGCGATGGGGTGGCGCGGCTGTGTCGCGACAATCAACATCTCGTTAACAATGCTCGTATCACTTTCATTCGGGTCCTGGCCTTTGGATTTTCGCCCCCGGCGTGTGCCACTACCTGGCAAACGGGCAATCGTACCCAGGATCGGTGTGTCGAGGACACTATACAGATCTTGGGGGGTTCTAATGCGGTCATCCATATATTCGATTAAGAAGATAACCCCTAGGGCTAACATGGCACCCACAATAGCGGCCAAGAGCGTGTTGACAAGAATACGCGGGCGGATGGGCGCAATGGGTTGAATGGCTGCCTCAACAATCGTAATATTATCGGTAGATTGCAACTCGATCAGGCGCAACTGTTCGTAGCTACTCAACATCGTTGCATAGCTGCTTTTGTATTGCGCCAACTCATTGCGCAACTGGTTCAGACGCACATCGTCTTCAGCGGTGAGTGCCGTGCCGATTTCGTCAATTTCGATCTGGGCTAACTGAATATTGTTCTCCAGCGTACTGAGCTGACTTTGCAGATTGCGTTTGGATTCGTCATAACGCTTGGTTTGCACTTCATTCAGCTCTTTGACAAAGACTGTCGGCAATGTATTGGCTACAGCCGCCACCAATTCGGGCGAGATACCTTCGACCACGACTTGCACCAATTGGGTATCACGAACCGGGGTCACTGTCACATCCGTGATCGCCTCCGCCAACACATCGGTGTCCACATTGAATGTCGCTGCGACTGTTGTCAAGACGGTCTGCCGTTCCATGAGCGCAGCATAGGTACGCGCAATACGTTCGCTAGCCAGCAGATCTTGATAGTTTGCTGTCGGCTTATTGGCTTCATCAATGAGTAGGGTAGTAGAAGCTTGATAAATAGGCACCGCAAGCGTACTGGTGATGTAGGCAGCTACGGCGGCAAAAAGGGTACATAGCACGAGTAACCATGACCAGTGCCAGAGAATGCGCAGGTAAATCTTTAAATCGAGTTCGGCGAACAGATTGGTTGTTGAATCAGTTGTTTGTGGCGAAATGGTTTGCACGGCATCTTCCTTGGCTTATATGCCTATAGGCGTCACATTGCTATCCCAACCTATGCTTCGTCGGATAGGCAGAGATCTTTGAGCAAAGACTATACGCATGAAGATTAAATATGTATGAAGACCATGATGGTGCTAATCGATTATATGACATCTTGGATTATACATCAAATATAGCTCTATTTAACTTACAATTGCCTTTCATGTTTCCAACTTCCCTTACTGCGTGACGTAGCTAGCGCGTTCCTTTGCGTTAATTTGCTTTAAGTAGTATAGATTCGAATGCTGAATTAGGTAACACGCATTCGTTTTATGAATATACGACATTTGTTGTAGATTTCCTTAAATTTTTGGAAGCGGATGAAGGATTTACCCTATAATTGGAGATAAATAATAGGTATGAAATTAATTTGTTATTTTTGGCATAAATAAGAGATTGAGGTAAATATTAATTGAGGTAATTAAATATAACGTAATTTGTTTGACTTTTTGATTCAGGATATGATACAGCAATACTGAATAGAATCGTACAAAAAGGAAAAAAATGTAGCGTTTGTGCTGCTAATAAGATTAAACTCATCCAACAATTGACCTGTACTGGACATTGCGCCTACAGGTAGGTACAAATGATAGAAGATTATGGCAACATTCTTACCAGGATTATGGCGTGGATTATTATGGATAGAACCGATTTGGATTGTCGCGCTTGCTCCATCGCTGCTATTTCGTGACCTATTGTGGGATCCGTGGCTGCACCCGTGGTTGATTCTTGGGTTATTTCTCTTTTGGCCACTCCGTCTGTTGGCAACCCGCCGGATTGCCCCCCCCTCACCCTTGGTCTGGCCGGCGTTGCTCTTGTTGCTTTGGGCACCGGTTGGATTGCTAAATTCCGTTGACTGGGAACGTTCTTGGCATGCCATCGGTTTTGTCGCACTAGGCAGCGCGCTTCTCTTTGCGCTGCTCAACTGGCCTCCTCTGTCACGCCATCCTTGGCTAGTTGCTGCGATACTGGGGATCACTGGCATTGGCCTGGCTTTGCTTGGGCCGGCCATTCTGCCCAACCTTCCCCAGGAGTTTTTGCTTTTTTCCGAGGATCTGACAAGGTCGGAACCGGCTGATTTCTTTAATGCTGGCGAAACAATCAATCCCAACGTGCTGGCTGGGGGGCTGCTGCTGCCGATTCCTGTCTTAGCGGCGCTAGCATTCTACAATTGGGCCAAGCGGCGCTGGTTCCCACCCCTGTTGCTGGTGCCGACCTTGTTGATCCTGGCGACCTTGATCCTAGCTCAAAGCCGTGGCGCTTACCTGGCGGTGGTGATCAGTTTGCTGCTTGTGCTAACGCTTCGTTGGCCCTGGGCTGGCCTGATCGTGCTCATCAGTGGGGTTGCCGTTGGCAGCGTACTCTCGTTGGACGGCGCATTACTCTTTGCGGAGGCGATTGGCAGTGATGGTTCCATTACCTCATTGTCAGGACGCTGGGAAGTTTGGGATCGCTCGCTACAGGCCTTCGGTGACTTTATGCTGACCGGCATTGGCATTGGCACCTTTGATCTGGTGGTGCCCGTGCTCTATCCCTATGTGGAATTACGCGCTGTGACTTCCCATGCACATAATCTGTTGCTGCAAGTTGGTGTGGACTTGGGCCTTCCAGGCCTGCTTTTGTACCTATGGCTTCTCGGCAGCGCCTGTTGGATTTTTAGCCATGTCTTGCGCAGTGGTGGGCAGCTGGACATTCTTGAAGCCAGCGAACCCCGCACTTCACATGCCCGGCGCAGCCAGCGTCATCAGTTGCGGCGTCAAGCGACCCTACGCTGCGCATTAGCCGCGGGTGGCTTGGCGGCTTTGGTTGCCATGTTGGTGCATGGCCTGGTCGATGCTATTATGTGGGGCACCAAACTTTCGTTTATTGCCTGGCTACTCTTCGCGCTTGCCGGTGCGCTTTATAGACAAGAGCATCAAAATAATGAAACAACATTTGATCTGCAAAGTTAGGAATGTTCTATGAATTCAACAAAGCGTACACGACTTCTGATTGGCGTATTGCTGGTGGCTGCCACCATTGGATTATCGAGTTGCCGTTTGGGGCGGCGCGAAACACCGACCCCGATTGCGATTACCCTGCCCGGCCAATTGCCAGGAAGTGCCAGCACTGGTCCCCTAGAGACCTATACAGTACAGAAGGGGGAAGTTGTCCAGGAGGAGGTACTCAGTGGACGGGTAATACCTGAGCGCGAAGAAAATCTCTTCTTTCGGCGCAGTGGGCGCATCACCGAAGTCTATGTCGAGGATGGTGCTCGCGTGCAGGCTGGTGATATTATTGTCATCTTGGATAATGAAATTCTCGAAATTGATCTTGAATCGGCTTTGATTGGGTTGACGATTGCTAAAGAAAGTCTCAACAACGCGCAAAAAGATTTGGATTACCGACGTCGTCAATCTGAGCTTAATTTGGATATTGCCCAGCTAAATTTGGCTGCTTTAACGACAACGGCAAGTGTAGCGCCAGCCCAGGTAGAGGAACCAAGTACTGTACAGATACGCCGCATTCAAGCTGAACTTGCCCAACTTGCGTTGGATAATATTGATGAAACGCTTGATCCGACAATAGAACTCAATGTTAAACGCAACGAACTAGCCGTTGAGCGCGTGAAGCAAGCGATCTTGGAAGGGCAGATCGAAATTCCTTTTGACGGCGAACTGCGGTTTATTAATTTGCCAAAAAGGGATGAGCAACTTGCCGTGCAAGCCTATGCGGCAGTGGTGCGTCTGGTGGATACCAGTAGCTTTAAGGTCGAACTAAATTTGCCGCGGGCACAGTTGGAGGGTCTGACCGAGGGCATGGCCGTCGAGGTTAGCGCGCCTAGTTTAGCCGGACGTACCTTACCCGCTGTGATTGCCGCACTCCCCCGTCCTTTTGGCACCAGTCAGGGCTCGCTCACCCAGGTCGCCTTGACTACTGCCGAAGACAATAGCCGGTTGCGCGAGGGCATTACGGTGGTTGTGAATGTGCGTCTCAAGAGTAAACCTGCGGCTCTGGTGATTCCGCGGGCAGCCCTACAGGAAGAAAACCAGATCTATTATGTCACAGTGCAAGAGGGCGAGGAACTACGCCGTGTAACCGTTGCGGTCGGTGTATTGGGGAGCGACCTTGTCGAAATTGTTGCTGGATTAGAAGAAGGCGATGCCGTAGTGCTTGGGCAATAGCTGTAAAGGTGAACTGAATCGGAGAGGGGTAGGGCCAATTGCCATTAAGTTAGGGAGGCAGGCTCGTTCCACGCTGGAGCGTGGAATGCCCGATAAGGCGCTCTGCTGTGCACCCTCTGCGTCCACAGCAGGGTTCCCGCGCCGAGCATGGGAACCAGCAATCTTTACCTTAATGCAGTGGGGGTAGGGACACAGCCAGTAAGTTCGTGAAGCAGGCTCGTTCCACGCGCTAGCGTGCGGAACCCCGCTTTGCTTACCTTTTTATTAACGACTAACCCCACCCACATCCAGATGGTACCCGCTCCCCGCAAGCGGAGGAGGGAGCCTTGGCTCCTCCCCTGATTGCCTTAGGCCATTGCAAAGAATCAAGTATGCAGTAGGGGCGGCTTGCCGCCGCCCGTTCGCAGCGAGCCAAACGCGGGGCGGCGGCGCGGCCGCCCCTACGCATGATTTTGTTGGGCAAGCGCT
>DAOTTR010000692.1:0-10801 GCA_034437715.1 Caldilineaceae bacterium | reverse complement strand
AGAAGGTGCAAGCTAGTTGCACTAAATACAGGAGCAACAACAGGGACAACAACAGGTGGTGGGGAGGACAGAAGCAGTAAACGTAGCATGCAACACAGAAAGGCGCAAGTCAAAGGACTCCGCCAGAGATTTTGATTTTATTGTGAGCCAGTGCGAACGTCTAGGGCGACGTAACAGGCTTTGCGGTTGCATAAGAAACCTCCGATTGCGCAACATAAAATAAAATTATGCTAGGTGACAAGTAGGCTTTCGCTGTAGAAGTGAGTATAATGGGCTGCACCATGCTTGTCAAATATAAAACTAGTAAGCGGTAAAATTATAAAGGAAATCCTGATTTGTAAGCAACCCCAGGCATAAATGCCGGGACTTTATCCCTGACACTATTGCCGTAAATCAGTGGCAATAGTCGCGCCCAGAGAGCCCCCGTACGGCACGCTTAAAAGTGCCCTACCACGCGCACGAATGTTTGTGGCAGCGATGTAGTCAGCAAGGCCAGAGTACCCGCAATCTACACAAAGGAATTTGTCTTGAGTCTTTCGCGCCCAGAGGGCACCCGCTTTATCAATTTATTCGCAGATATTTCAGAACCGCGAAGCGCACCTTCTCGCTGTGCATTTCTACCTTCTGGCGTCACGCACGAACTCGCGTATCTGGCGCGTTCTCTATGGTCTTCTGTCTTGAGGTCAGGTCTTGCGGCGGTGGATACAGAAATCTTGTGACGCTTGGCTATGTCGATAGCATCGGCACTCAAGTGCTTACGAAGTACGGCGGCTATGGTAGCAGAGCTACATCCGTACTCCGCAGCCATATTGCGCGTGGTTGCATTGCTGTTGGAAATCCACGTAGTAACTATTTCGTTTTCAGGGAGGTAAAGTTTCGCTGGCATACCACTATTACATCACAAGTGGATAAACTAGCGCAATTGAAAGAACGTCTATTCACCCTTTGCTTGCAGTTTTCTACGCAATTCACGATGGCGATAACGGACACTCTTGACTGCTTTGCCCTGGTGAATTGTCTTATCACTGTCAACCGCAATATTTGCAACGCCCATATCGACACCGAGAAAATCATCAACATCGTCAATCGTGGGTTCGTCAATAGCGCAAGTAGTGAACAAGTAAAACTGCCCGTCAATCAAACACAAGTCGGACTCACCCTTTTGGGTAGCAAGCAAGCGTCGGTGATAGTCCCTAGCATGGAACGGGATCTTGCAACGTCCGTCAACTGTCCAGATCGAAACTTCGGATTTGTCCATCTTCCAACTGAGGATACGCAGATCGTAGGGGATCGATCCAAGTGGCTTGAATGTGCGCTTGGCCTTCTTATCCAGTTTGTAGGCATCGCAAACCTTAGCAATGCAACGCACAATCAACTGTGCAGCCAACGGGAACGCCGCTTTAATCTCATAGTAGGCCAGCCCGTGAATGCCGAATTGCCCGAAGGTTTTAGCATTCCACGCCAGTTGACTAATGTGATTACACGCGGCGTTAGCCGCCTCAAGCGTGGCTTTCAGGCTAGTGTATTGCTCGCTTGTCGGGACAAGTTTGACCTTAGCTGTAAGTTTCATAAGGGAAGTATATCATTATAATGAGCTTTTATCAAATGAGTGTATACCTCCCAGCGAGTACGCCGGCTTTCTTACGGGTACCTTCTGGGTGCCATAGTTAAAACCAGGGGTTTTCCCCGAAAGGAATTAGATGAATGTGATGATGCCGACACTGATTGCCTCGGATTTGGAAGGCGTTTTTTTGCCCGAAATATGGATCGCGGTTTCCGAAAAGACTGGCATTGCCCAACTTTCCCTCACGACGCGCGATGTGGCTGATTACGATGAATTGATGCAAATGCGCCTGCGCATCCTGGCCGAGCATCGCTTAAAATTGCCCGACATTCACGCCGTGATCGCCGAGATCGAGCCGTTGCCCGGCGCGGCCGCGATGATCCGTTGGATCCAAGATCGCACGCGCTTGATTATCTTGACCGACAGCTACTATGAATTTGTCTCGCCCCTGCTGGGCAAGCTGGGCTATCCCACCATTTTTGCCCATTCCCTGCAAACCGACGCCGAGGGCGCGCTGATCGGTTATCAGTTGCGCACGCCCCACAGTAAAAAGCGCGCTGTCCGGGCTTTTGCCGATCTGGGCTTTCGCACCATGGCCTTTGGCGACTCGTATAATGATACGGCCATGTTGGCCGAAGCAGACCAAGGCGCGCTCTTCTGTCCGCCCCTTGCTGTAGCGGCAGAGTTTGCACAGTATCCGACTGTTTATGACTACGCGAATCTCAAAGTATTGATTGAACAATTCTTAGCAGGATGAGCTGTCAGCGGATTCTGGAGCGGCACCCAAAGGGTTCCCGAGCGGATTCATGGATTGCAAATCCGTTCTCCGGTAAATGATAGAACGGATTTGTGCCCAACTATCGGCTCAATTCGTTCTCGGGGTGCCCTTTGGGCCCCGTTGACAGCTTCTGCTGCGTAACATTAAGGGTATGTCCAAGAATAACATAGATGATTTTAGACAGATTTACTTGGGTAACATCACGTAAATTCACTATTTTATTTCTGGACAGACCCTAAGTAACCTGGAAAAATTAACTTGACGGCTTTACTTGCCTCGTTTACCATTAGGATTATGTTGGCAAAAAATTTATGAATGAAACAACGCAGTCACGAACAGCGCAGCACAGCGCGATCAACGATGCGGCCAACGAGCAACTGTCTACAAAAATGACAGCGCTGTGGCATAATATTGCGCGACCGGCAGGGTACATTTTGGCGGTTTCGTATCCACTCCTGGCCCTATCGACCGGTGTGCGGGCGCTCTACCAGCTTTTTTTCAAAGCCGGCGTTGCCGACTACCTGCCGCCGCTGATGAGCGGGTTGGCCGCGCTCTGTTATCTCGCGGCCACGATTGGCTTTGTCAACCGCCGCAAGTGGGCTTGGTGGCTGTCGGTGACGGTGCTGGGCGTAGAAACGGTGCTGACGTTAATTGTGGGCACCTGGAGCTATATCGATCCGGCGCTGATCGGCAGCACGGTCTGGCGCCATTTTGGCGCAGATTATGGCTACTTTCCACTCTTCCAGCCAATCCTCGGGTTGCTTTGGCTCTTTTGGCCAGTGACTCGGCAGATTTACGGTATCAAGCAACAACCATAGAGAGCAAGCTAGACAGCCAGCTAGACTGGGAGAAACAAAATGAAGCGAATGACGGAGCCTGTCTTACTTGTCGTCTTTGGCGCGTCAGGCGATCTGGCAAAACGCAAACTGATTCCAGCGGTCTATCATCTAGCCGCCCAAAAATTATTGCCGGCAGGCTTCACCTTGCTGGGCTATGCGCGCACTGCTTACAGCGATGATGCGTTTCGCGCCCTGGCCGAAAAAGGCTTGCGCGAGCACATGGATTCGGAACATGACCAAGATGGCATCGACGAAGGAATCTGGCCGACATTTGCCCAGAATCTTTTTTATCAATCGGGGCAGTACGACGATCCGGCCTCATTTCAAGTGTTGGCCCAACGCATCCGCACCTTGCAACAGGAACGCCAGACCCCCAATCTGCTCTTCTATCTGGCGACGCCGCCCGATGTCTTTGAGCCGATCACCGCCTTGCTGCATGAAATGGCGCTGACAACGCCGCAGGCAAACGGCCAGCAACAAGGATGGACGCGCCTGATCATTGAGAAGCCCTTTGGCCGCGATCTAAAAAGTGCCGAAGCGCTCAACGAGCATCTGCTGCGCTGTTTTCAGGAAGAGCAGATCTATCGCATCGATCACTATCTGGGCAAGGAGACAGTACAGAATATTCTGGTCTTCCGCTTTGGCAACGGCATTTTTGAGCCGATCTGGAATCGCAATTATATTGATCATGTGCAGATCACCGTGGCCGAGAGCCTGGGTGTGGGCGAGCGGGGCGGCTACTACGATGAATCTGGCGCGATCCGCGATATGATGCAAAATCATGTAATGCAGTTGGTGGCGCTGACGGCCATGGAGCCGCCGGTGGCCTTTGATGCCAAGGCTGTGCGCGATCAAAAGGTGAATGTCATGCATTCGATCCGCCGGCTGGATCCCAGCGGGGTGCGCGATCATGTGGTGCGCGCCCAATATGAAGCAGGCTTGGTCAATGGACGACCGCTGCGTGGCTACCTGGAAACCCAAGGCATTGCCCCCCATTCCACCACCGATACCTATGTTGCCTGGAAGGTGGAGATCGATAATTGGCGCTGGAAAGGTGTGCCTTTTTACCTGCGCACCGGCAAAGCCATGCCCACCAAACTCAGCGAAATCAACATTATTTTTCGCAAGCCGCCACTTTTGCTCTTTGAAAACCTCTACGACCAATTTCATCTGCCTAGCAATGTCCTCACCATGCGCATTCAACCCGATGAGAGCATCGTGCTCAGCTTTGATGCCAAGCGACCAGGACCGATTGTTGAGGTGGATCCAGTCGAGATGAGTTTTAATTATAGCGCCAGCTTTGGTCAAAAACCAGCAGACGCCTATGAACGTCTATTACTGGATGCGCTGTTGGGCGATGGCACCTTGTTTATCCGGCGCGATGAGATTGAAGTGGCCTGGGATCGGATCACCAATATCCTAGCCGGTTGGGAAGGCGAGGAAACCGCCATGCGCCAAGCTGGCAGACGGCTACGCCTGCCCCAATATCCAGCCGGCACCTGGGGGCCATCCGAAGCAGATCGGCTGATGGCGCGCGATGGCCGCTATTGGCGCAATGTAAAACCGTGATGTGTAAAACCGTAATGTCAAATCAAAGAAAAAAACAGGAGACAAATCATGACCGCAACCATGACGCAAGTAACTATGGCTGAGCTCGAACAGGGACTAGTACAGTTGGGCGTAGATACCACGGCAGTTAATCAGGCACGTTACTCGTGTACATCATGGTAAAAATAGGGTACCTTATTTACGCTGGGATCTACTAGACACTATTCGCCAATCGCCCAAAACGGCGGGCGTCCTTGATCTGATCGTGCGCCGTCCCGTGAGCGAGCAGCGCGAAATTCTGGCCGAAGGGCAGATCGATCTGGTTGAAGGCTTGGTAGGTGACAGTTGGAGCAAGCGCGGCAGTTCGCGCATGGCAGATGGCTCGCCCCACCCCGATATGCAGATCAACATTATGAATTCACGCGTGATTGCGCTGGTCGCCCAGCGCAAAGAGCGCTGGCAATGGGCGGGCGATCAACTATTTATCGATCTGGATTTAAGCACGGAAAATCTGCCCCCCGGCACCCAATTGGCGCTTGGCTCCGCCATCCTTGAAGTCACCGCTCAGCCGCACACGGGTTGCAAAAAGTTCATGGCGCGCTTTGGGCTAGACGCGTTGGAATTTATCAGCTCGCCCGTCGGCAAAGCCTTGAATTTGCGCGGCATCAATGCTAAGGTTGTCCAACCCGGCATTGTGCAGGTCGGCGACATTGCCAAGAAACTGTAATCGACCATTTATCGACGATAGCGGTCAAATACTCCGGCGACCATAATGCAGAACAAGACGCCGATCAAGACCAGCAGGCGCTGACGATTCAGTTGACCAAACGCGAGGCCAGTTACCGGCAATTGATTCGGTCGCACTTCAGGCGATGGTGCCGTCGTCGGCGCTTGGGTTAGGGTGAGTGTCGGTTCCAGCGTTGGCATGGCCGTTGGCGCAGTCGTAGGTGGAGCAGTCGATAGGCTGGCAAATAAGAGACGTAATGCAGATGCCGCCTCGATTGTGGATATCACCCTTGGCAACGCTGGCTTTGTCGCTGTCGGCGGCACAGTGGCGGTATGCGTTGGCAGAGATGTACGCGTTGCCGTTGGTTGTTTGGTTGGCGTGCTGGTCGGTTCTGGCGTGCTGGTTGGCACTGCTGTTGCTGTACGTGTGACGGTTACCGTGTTGGTGGCTGTTGGCTCCGGTGTTGGTGATTGCGTTGGCGTATGCGTGGTCGTTGGCGTATGCGTGGCCGTAGCTGACGGTGTATGCGTTGGGACGAGACTTGCCGTGTTGGTCGGTGACGGGGTTGCCGTTGGCGCTAGCACCAAGACGTATCCCGCGGTGCGGCTGGCAACGGGTTTCCCTTGTGCATCCAGTGTCTGACAGGCAATCGACTGCATCCCTGGCCCCGCAAATTGAAGCTCGAATGTAAAATTACCTTCCTCGTCCGTCTCGGTACGCGCCAATCCTGCCGCGCCAACCAGTAGCGCTACGGCGGTATTGGGTTCATCTTGCCCTGTAATTTTTAGCAAATCACCCACAACAATCTGTGTAGCAGAAAGCGTACATTGGAACGCAATTGGCGTGTTCGTCGGCGTTGATGTCAGTGTCGGGGCCAGGGTTGGCGCTAGGGTCGCCGTGTTCGTCAAGGTTGGTAGCGCAGTATGGGTTGCCGTTGGCAAGGGCGTAGCCGTGTGTGTTACGGTTGGTTGATCGGTGGCGGTTGCCGTGGCGGTGCGCGTATGGGTTGGTGGCACAGTCAATGTCAGCGTCGATGTCGCCGTAGGTATCATGGTCGGCGTATTCGTCAAGGTGGGTACAGCCGTATATGTTGCTGTTGGCTGAGGCGTAGCCGTGTGTGTCGCCGTCGGCGTATCGGTGGCGGTTGCCGTGGCGGTATGCGTATGGGTTGGTGGCACAGTCGGCACCAACGTGGCCGTTGCGGTGGCACTTGGCGCGGCAGTTGCTGTTGCTGAAGGGGTCGGTGTTGGCATCGCCGTTGGGATCAGCGTGGGGCTGGGTGTAGCCGTCGCTGTATTGGTCGGCTGTGGCCGCACAAAGATATAGGAGATCATACGCGCTGGCTGATGCTGGCCGGCGGTCCGACAAGTAATATATTGAATGCCTGGGGTCGCAAAAGTAACTGTATAGGTAAAGGTGCCATCGTCGCCCACCGTGGTCGTTGTGATCACGCTATCACCAATAATGATTTCGACGGCACTGCCTGGGGCCCCGCGCCCGGCAATCACCACCGGCTGCCCCACGATCTGTTGCGGATCGGCGATCAAGCAAGTCGATGGCACCGAAGTCGGTGTCGATGTTTGGGTGGGCATCGCGGTATGGGTCGATGTCGCGGTGTTGGTTGGTCGCGGCGTCGCCGTAACAGTGGCAGTTGTGGTTGCACTCGCTGTTGCCGTTGATGTCGGCGAATGGGTGGCAGTCGCAGTCGCCGTTACAGTGGGCGTGGGAATAGCCGTGTTGGTGGCAGTGGCAGTTTTTGTATTGGTCGCGGTGTTGATGGCGGTTGGTTCAAAGGTTGCTGTGGCCGTGCCCGTGGCAGTATGCGTGACAGTAGCTGTCATAGTCGGAATCGCTGTATGGGTTGGCGTTGGAATCGTCGTCGATGTAGCGGTTGGTGTGCTGGTCGGTGTATGTGTAGGCAGCGGTGTATTGGTTGCAGTGGCAGTTGGTTCAAGGGTTGCCGTGGCCGTGTTTGTCGCGGTCGTGGTGCTAGTTGCAGTTGACGTTGCCGTTGACGTTGCCGTTGACGTTGCCGTCGGCGTCGCTGTACTGCTCGGCGTCGGGATCGATGTAGCGGTTGGTGTGCTGGTCGGTGTATGTGTAGGCAGCGGTGTATTGGTCGCAGTGGCAGTTGGTTCAAGGGTTGCCGTGGCCGTGTTTGTCGCGGTCGTGGTGCTAGTTGCAGTTGACGTTGCTGTACTGCTCGGCGTTGGAACTAGGGTGGATGTGGTCGTTGGTGTGTTTGTCGGTGTACTGGTGGCTGTATTGGTTAGCGTAGCCGTTGCAGTTACCGTTGGTTTGGGTATCGCGGTAGCGGTCGGCGTTGGCGTCGCTTCGGGATTGACAACAATGTAGACGAATGGATTACCCAACAACTGACTCCCCAATGCACGCACGCTGATATACTGTAGCCCTGGCGCGACAAAGCGCAACGTAAAGGTATAGGTGCCATCCGCCTGCACCGCAGTGCTGTCAATTACTGCACCACCGACAATCATTTCAACCCTTTCACCGGGCGCGCCTTGCCCTGTCACTACCAATGGCTCACCAACTGGCAAGGCTGTAATGGAAAGTGAAAATGAGAGCGGCACCAGCGTCGCCGTCGCCGTAGGCACTGGGGTATGGGTTGCCGTTACCGTTGGTACAGGGGAGGGCGTCTCTGTAGGCGTCTCTGTAGCTGTTGCTGTGGTTGTCGGTGTAGCGGTTGAAGTGGCGGGCGGGGTGGGTGTACGCGTTGCGGTTTCTGTCATAGTGGGGGGCGCTGTGGCAGTCGGGATCGGCGTGTTGGTCGGTGATGGTGTGGCCGTAGCTGACGGTGCTACGGTCGCCGTCGATGTTGCTGTTAATGTTGCAGTCGCGGTCGCCGTGGGTAACAAGGTACTGGTAGGGGTGCGCGTAGGAGTCATCGTTGCGGTTGGCGTGGGGGTCGCGGCAGCAGTTGACGTAGCTGTTGAGGTAGCAGTTGCTGGTGGTGTGGCTGTATTGGTGACAGTGTGAGTTGCCGAGGCTGTCGGGGTCGCGGTCGCCGTGGCAGTGGCGGTTGGAAGTGGATTCACGACAATGTAGGCAAAGGTGCGGCCCACCACTTGCTCACCAGCCGCGTTGACCGCGCGCACGCCAATATACTGAATCCCGGGCGAGGTGAAACGCAGGTCAAAGGTATAGGAACCATCCGCCTGCGCCACGGTACTGTCAAGCACGTTACCACCCACAATCAGCTCGATGGTTTCGCCAGGAACACCCTGACCGCGCAACTGGAGCGTGTCGCCAATCGCCAATGCGCCTTGAGAAATGATGAAAGACGGCGGCACACGGGTGGCGATGATTGGCGCGACGACTGGCGTTGCGGCGCTGACGGTAGGTATCGTTGGCGTAGTGGCCGCGACCGTTGGTGTTGCCGATGGGGTGATGGTGGCGGTGGGAGCCGCGGCAACAAGCAATTTTATGGACGCACCGACTGGAATCATGCGGCCATCCAGGGTAACCGTTTGGAGGGTTAGCGTATAATCGCCGGGCGCGGCCAAGTCGGCCAGGACAGCCCAATTGCCCGTCGCATCGACGATGGTCGTTGCGGCAACCCAGTCATCGATCAATACCTGCAATAGTACACCCGGTGCGCCAATGCCGTTGAGGGTAACGGTGCCGGTATTCACACCATGCGCATAGATAACCTCACCAAAGGCTGGGACAATGGCGGTTGGGGGGATGGCGGTTGGGGCAAGCGTCGGCACAAACGTATTGGAGGGCGCGACAGTGGGCGTTGACGTAGTGGTGGGCAAGGCAAGCACGAGCGCATTCATGGGCACCGTCACCGCGATCGTTTGGCCATCGGTGAGCAAGGCGCGCAGGCCAATCGCATATTGCGTTGGATCTTCCAGGGGCGTAATCAACGACCACACGCCAGCGGCATCCACCGTGGTGGTGCTGACAACCGTTTGATTGGCCCAAAGTTGAGCCACAACACCGGGTCGTCCCGTGCCATGCATACGCACAACGCTCGTCTGCCCCAACAAATCAAAAACCAACCCATCGACGGCAAGTTGTGGTAAGGGTGTGGGGGTCGGGGTGGAGGTGGGCGTCAGGGTGGGCGTTGGAATGGGCGTGGCAGTCGCGGTCGGCACTGCAATTGCCAACATAAGTGGGCGCGATGCAGCGATCATGGTGCTATCGGCATTTAGGGCTTCTGCGATAAATTCGTAAGTACCACTCATGGCTATGCGAATAACAACTTGCCAATTGCCATCAGAATCGACAGAGACAGTCTCGATTGCTTCCCCATTGCGCAACAGTTGAATGCGTGCATGGGGCGCGCCGGTCCCGGCAATCGTCACTTCGCTGGCCACCAGGGGGCGCGAATTGAAGGGCGATACAATCAGCGGGCGGACGACCGCCGGATCCAGTGTATAGGTTGGCACTACAGTGCTGAGTATGTGAACCTGACCACCAAAATTTTGATATCCATAAATGCTAAAGAGAACAATAAAGAGGAAAAGTAGGACAAGCAGAACAACAAACTTTGACGTATCAAAACGCTGGATCGCCTTTGGAGTCCTCGGTCCCGGCATAAATTAGCTCCCTTTTTGGGATTTCTGAGCAAGTACACGCGCTTGAGTAATCCAGGAAGCAAATTCAACCGTTTGCCATTCTTGCGGCTGAATGATCTCACGTAGGCGATCGACAGAAGATTCACTGACTTGCGCAAAGGTATAAATCCCCGCATCGTTCAAGCGGCGAGCAAAAACTTGGCCGATGCCCGCAATCTCTTGCAAGGGATCGGCCGGCGCGGTGTCAGTTACCGGGGGGGGGATCAGTTGGGAATTTAGTTTGTTAATTTCCAGGCGTGCGCTTTCCAATTCACGGCGCAGACGGCTGGCTTCGTCGACACTCTCATGCTGCTCACTGCGCCAGAATCGCCAATCGATCACCCATTCAATTACCCAGCCGATAATCAGGCCGGCAAAGAGACCAAGCCAAAATATCATGTGGACCCCCCATTTTATACGTAGCTCTGTTTGAAAACGCGAAATTGATAATGTTGATTCACGAGACGCTATTCGCGTTTTCAACACAACCGCAGTTCAGAACGATGTAGCGATGCGATACGCCCGATAAGCACGCTGCTTCACGCGAAGGCTATGGAACTGTCCATTTTTGCAGAAGCATGGCATTTTGCTGTGATATGAAGTGATTTGTACTTAACCCAAGTTGTGACCTTAGATTTTTGCGTATAGGAATCGTTTTTTGATCGACTACCAGAGAGAAATCGAAAAACGATGCACATTTAACTTGATGAAACCGGTACTACTTACTCAGCCATTGATCTAGATTTTAAGACGATAGAGCAC
>DAOTTR010000691.1:0-7970 GCA_034437715.1 Caldilineaceae bacterium | reverse complement strand
CTCTTCCATATCGACTAGACTGCAAATACGCTTCAAAAGTGAATATTTAAATATATAAACTCTACTACGCCTCAGCTACGATTCTAAAGTGAGAATATTTTTGCTGAGGCATTTTTTTAATATTTATCTACAGCTTTCTGATGCTCCGCTGCCACTTGCACCCGTAACCATTGTGGCGCAACCACCTCCAGCCCACCCCCATAATAAAGCAACCAACTCATAAATTCCGGCGTGATGATCATATTCAATCGAAAGATCACACTATCATCTGCCAAAATTTCTGTCTGCTGACTTTTGTGCCAAGATTCTTCGGCTACGCGTCTGCCCACATCTGCATCAAAGTGTAAAACTACTTCTTCTGGTTCGCCTTGTACGCGCATAATGCCCCAGCGATTGCCAATGTACCCTTCAGGGTCAAAATCGGCGGCAATGGTATAGCTCATTTCTGGCAAGACCGTTGCCTGATGAATACGGTCGATCTTGAACATGACGACTGCTTGTCGTTTTTCACAATGGGCAATCAATTGCCAAGAACGTACATAGGGCATGATCTGGTAGGGATGCACCACGCGCTCACTGATTGCTCCATCCCGCGAACGCGTCTCATAGGTAATGCGCACTTTGTGTTGAAAGAGCAATGCACTATTCAACAGCGAAAGCATTTGTTGTCGATGTTGACGTTGCGCCGTTAGCATCGGTGGTTTTGTCATCTGTTTTAGTAATGGTAAGAACTCTTGTGGAAAGAGCGTTTCCAATCGAGCAATTGCCGCGGCTAGTTCGGACGAACCAATACCCGAAATTTGCTGTGCTGCCTGGACAGAGGTGAGTAAGGCCAGCGCTTCCGTAAAGTGATATTGTAGAGCGGGCAGTTGCGGCATTACTGTAAAGTAATAGCCTTCATGCGTGCGTTCAAGCGATAACTTCAGGCCATGTCGAATTACCTGTAGATCGAGCTTAATCATTGAATCACTGACCTCGAAGCGTTTTGCCAATTCTTTACGCAGATATCGTCGTGGCGCAGACGCAATCAATTGGACAATTTGCAAAATACGGGCAATACGTTTAGTTTCTTCCAGGTTACGCCCTAAATCCATCTTTGTATCCCCGGCTACCATAACAAGCCTCTATTCCGTTTCCTGTGATTGATAAGTTCAGTTTACCAGACTTGTGGGTAGTCCCCACTACCCAGGCTTTTTGAAACCTTAAAATTATCAACTTTTTATTGCCAATACCAAGCACCCCACACAAGCCGACCGCTAGACCGGCTGTGTGGGAGTTCATCGAAAAACCGTTCCCTCGGAGGCGGCGGATCGGGCAGGATTGGGTTGATGTCAGGCTGGTTTAGTATAGAGGATGCGACATAACCTTGCAAATCTTGTAAGGCAACTGACTTCGCGATATCTGTGGAATTGCATAGCCAAAGAACAGGCCCCACCATCACCCGCCCCTCGCCACTTGCCCCCTTTCACGCCATCTCCCCCAGCGCAAGTAACAGCGCGGCCCCGGTCTTGATGCCTTTGATAAAGCGCGCGATTTCCAGGTTCTCATTGGGCGCGTGGTTGTGTTCGTCGGCATTGGCATAGGGGGTGCCAAAGGCAGGCACGCCCAGAATCTTGGTGAACACATAGTCGGGCAGGCTGCCACCGGCAGAGGGAATCAACAGCGGTTCCTCGGCTTGCCCAGCGCGCAATGCTTGGCGGATCGGCGCGGTGTAGGGCGAATCGAGCGGCGCTTTGGAGGGTTCCATGCCGCCCTGAAAGATGACCTCGACATTGGGTGCGTGGCGCGCCACATGCGCTTTGACTTTGGCCAAGGTCGCGTCCAGGCTCATCGCTTCGACCAGCCGAATATCACATTTGACAAACGCCTGGTGTGGCAATACGGTCTTGGAACCGATCCCGCCATAACCGCTGTGAAAGCCATTGATCGTAAAGGTGGGATAGAACATCAGCCGTTCAAAAAACGGGCGATCGGTGGGCGCGTCCAAAGCGGTCAGATCCAGCTCGCGCAAAATGCGCGCCTCGTCTAGGGGAAGCGCGTCCAATGCCTGTTGTTCGAGCGCGCTGGGCGGGAGCACATTGTCATAAAAACCGTCGATGGTGATTTCCCCTTGGGTGTTTTTCATGGTGGCAAGCAACCCAATCAGCGTCCAGATCGGGTTGGGCGCAACGCCGCCCCAATTGCCCGAATGCAGATCGGTGTTGGCACCGTGCGCCCGTAATTCAAAGGAGAGCACACCGCGCACGCCAAACATGATGCACGAACGACCACTTTCATGCACCGGCCCATCGGCGGTGACGACCAAATCGCAGCGCAGCAAATCACGGTGTTGGCGGATAAAATTGGCAATGTGTGGGCTGCCGATCTCCTCTTCGCCTTCAAGCAGGACGATCACGTTACAGGGCAATTGGGCTTGGCTTGCTAACAATGACTCAAGCGCCAACAGCTGGGCAAAGTGTTGTCCCTTGTTATCGCCCACGCCCCGCGCATAAATGCGCCCATCACGGATCGTTGGCTCGAAGGGGGGCGAAAGCCATTCCTCCAGTGGGTCGGCGGGCTGGACATCGTAGTGGCCATAGAGCAATACGGTCGGTTTGCCGGGCACGTCAAAGCGGCGACCAAGTACCATCGGCCAACCTGCCGTCGGCATCAATTGCGCTTCCATGCCCAGCGCTTGCAGGCGCTCCAGCAGAAAATCGGCGGTTTCGGCCATGCCAATGCCGTGGGCACTGATGCTAGGTTGGCGCACATAGGCGAGCAGGCGGTCGATAAAAGGCTGGTGGTGTTGATCAATGTAGTCAAAAACTGTGAAGAGTGGCTGTGGTGTAGGCATGGCTTGGTCCTTTCGATGTTG
Source organism: Caldilineaceae bacterium (assembly GCA_034437715.1). Taxonomy (GTDB): domain Bacteria; phylum Chloroflexota; class Anaerolineae; order Caldilineales; family Caldilineaceae; genus JAHBVH01. The sequence continues at coordinate 5,116 of DAOTTR010000691.1, read as the reverse complement.
AGGATTAATCGGCGTTATACACTGGGTTAGACCTGTAGGGTCTCGCAGACCCTACAGGTCTCTTGTTATCAAATCATACCTGTGCCGGGGATTTTGATCAACCGTTTGACAATCACACGGAGGTGTGTTATTCTTAATTTCTTGATTTTACGATAAATTAAGAATAAAAGGATAGATCATGCAACCACGGCTCTACCCGCGCGGCATGCGCGGGTTTACAATTATCTGGTTTGGTCAACTGATCTCCTTGCTCGGCACGGGGATGACGCGTTTTGCGTTGACGATTTGGGCCTATCAAGAAACTGGCTCGGCGACGGCGTTGGCGCTGGTGGCCTTTTTCTCGTTTGGGCCGGTCGTGTTGTTGAGCCCAATTGCCGGGGCACTGGTTGACCGCTGGAATCGTAAGTTGGTAGTGATGCTGAGCGACTTGGGCGCGGGCGTCTCGACGATTGTGCTGTTGCTGCTCTATGCCACGGGCAATCTGCAAATCTGGCATCTCTATGTCATGGGCGCGCTGGCCGGCGCGTTTGAATCATTTCAGTTTCCTGCCTTTTCCGCGGCCATGACCATGATGTTGAAAAAAGCACAATTTGGCCGCGCCAATGGTATGATGGCGGTGGCCGATTCGGCCGCAGGGATTGCGACACGCCCCTGTTGGCTGGCTTGCTCCTAACGCTAATCGGCATTGGTGGTATTATGACGATTGATGTAATCAGCTTTATCTTTGCGGTGACCGCCGTGTTGCTCACTCACATTCCACAGCCGGAAAGCACAGCAGTGGGCGCGCAGGCACGCGGTAGCTTGTGGCGCGAATCGCTCTATGGCTTTCAATACATCTGGGCGCGACCAAGTTTATTGGGCATGCAACTGATGTTCTTTCTGAGCAACCTCTTTAGCGGCTACAGCATGGTACTGGTGGCACCTTTGATCCTGGCGCGCACCCAAAACAATGAACTGGTGCTGGGCACAGTACAATCGGCCTTTGGCGTGGGTGGTCTGCTGGGCGGCCTTTGGTTGAGCCTGTGGGGTGGACCCAAGCAGAAAGTGCATGGCGTACTGCTGGGCATGGTCTTTAGCTTTCTGCTAGTAGATCCCGGCGTAAATAAGGTACCCTATTTTTACCATGATGTACACGAGTAACGTGCCTGATTAACTGCCGTGGTATCTACGCCCAACTGTACTAGGCTCTTTGGTGATGGGGATTGGCCAAAGCCTGGCTTTCTGGGTCGTGGGCGCTTTCTTTAGCATGTTTTTTATTCCGGTGCTGAATGGCTCCAACCAGGCGATCTGGCAGGCCAAGGTCGCGCCCGATGTCCAGGGGCGTGTCTTTGCCACCCGCCGTTTGATCGCGCAGATCACCGGGCCGCTCGCCATGTTGACGGCTGGGCCATTGGTGGATCGCCTCTTGGAGCCGGCCATGCAAGCGGGCGGGGATTGGGCTGCAATTTTTGGTTGGCTGGTGGGCGTCGGCCCCGGCGCGGGCATGGGCTTGCTCTTTGTCATCACCAGCGTGATCGGCGCGCTGGCCGCGCTGCTGGGGTATAAGGTGCCTGCCGTGCGCAACATCGAGACGTTATTGCCCGATTATGTGCCCGTTGCCAAGCCAGCGGCCTAAAGAAAGGACAAAATATTTCATGAGAATCACCCCAGGAATGTGGTCGGCACCGCCGCCCGTGACAGCAGTGGTGGCGCTGGAACCCGTCTATAGCGTGCTGATGAGTATGGCAGCACTGCGCGATCCAGAGAACTATGGCGGCTTGGATGATTGGGTGTTGCAGACGGCGGCCAGCATGGAGCCCGCACTGCGCGCCCAGCATCATTTGCTCTTTGAATGGCTCTGGCTGGATGCCTTGACCAATGCGGTGGTGCGGGGGCCCGCCACAGCAAGTTTCCCAGCCTATCTCGCTGATTTGGCCCAGCAAGCGCCAGAAACCTTGCGCGACAACCTGCTCTATTGGATGGTACACGCCCCACATTTGCGCGTGGGCAACTATGAACCTCACCGCGTGACGCCGCTCGATCCGGCGCGGCTGTTGACCGATGCCACCCATTTTCTGACTTTGTTGGAGCCCAAAATCCAGATCGGCGCGCAAGAGTGGCAGGAAACCCAGGCGATCCATGCGCTGTTTAATCAGCCAGCCGAGTTGCAAACCGTGTTAGTCGCACATTTGCAGACGTTGTGGGATCGTTTCGTGGCCGCGGAATGGCAGCGCATCCAACCGCGGCTCCAAGCAACGGTCGATGCTTTTCAACCGGTGGCGTTGGCTGGCCTTGGGATGCTAGACGCTATGCAGACAGTCACCGGGCGTGATTTGCGCCCGGCCTTTCGCCTGGATGCGCTATTGACCTATCGCCGCGTCCGCTTTATTCCGCATATCCACAATGGTCCCTACATTCTCTGGTTTGGCAATGGGGAAGAGTTGCGGATTGGCTTTGCCGCGCGCCAGCCAGCCCTTGCCGCCCCCATGCGTCCCGCTTTTGATCTGAGTACGTTGGTCAATCGCCATAAAGCGTTGGCCGATGAGACACGCTTGGCCATTTTGTTGGCGCTGCGCGACGCCGAGGAGTTAAGTACACAAGAGGTGATCGATCACTTTGGCTTGGATAAATCGGCGGCCTCACGGCATCTGCGGCAGTTGGTGGCAACGAGTTTGATTGAGGAACGGCGCGAGGAGGGTGCCAAGAAGGTCTATCGGGTCAATAAAAAAGCGCTAGAGGAATTGATGGGGCTGTTGAAGTGTCTGGCGTGACGTTGTTGAAGCTTACAAACAAGTGCTAGACATACGCAAGGGCCAGTCGCTCGACCAGCCCTCCGTAGCACAACTATGTAGCGAAACCATTGCCAAGATGGGTCACATGGGCCACACCCTCGCGATTGCTTATTGCTTTGTAGTATACCACATTTTTCTTACAGAAACGCTTACACCTAGCTTACAATCGATTCGGTAATCGTTACGACAAATCAAGTAAAGATCGCACAAGTGTAGTGGGCGGATTGCGTCCGCCTCTACGGCAATGTGCCATGTTTATTTGTTTTCTCGATTGGCTTGGTGCAGCATCAGAAAGATGCAAAGAAATGCCGATTATTTGTCATGCAAAACGCGTAATCTAGCGTAGGTCGCTCGTGAAGTGCGCGAAATAGTGCCACCTTACTTAAACAGAAAGGTTGTATAGAGACATAAAATCTGCTATACTGGGTTAGGTTGCAACCATGCTTATTGCTTTCATCGCGCGCCGTAGAAAATCTTCGATCATCTGCTGGGCAAACGTAATCGCGCTTTGTAAATAGTGATTATTGCGATTAGGCAATTTCAAAGAATAAAGTATCCAGGGGCGGCTTGCAGCCGCCCGTTCGCAGCGAGCCAAACGCGGGGCGGCTGCAAGCCGCCCCTACGCATGATTTTGTTGGGCAAGCGCTGGATGCTTATTTCTTTGAAAGCCCCTTAGTTCTTTGGGCGACAAAACAGGGCGCGGTGGTTCTTGTAGGTGCGGTTTGTAACCGCACAACGCTGGCACGACCCTGTGCGGTTACAAACCGCACCTACGAATTCACAAAATTAAATCGAAATAATCTCTAATATACCATAACGTACCAGTCGCTGCAAAAGGGACATACAAAGAAAGGGTTACATCTGGTAGAATAGAGAGATGAAAAAAAGAATTTACCCGGGTAAAGCAAGTGTACTACCGCCCAGAATTTGAAAGGTGTCCGAAATGTGGTGGGGAATTGAAACGGAGCCACACGAAATGGACGAAGACGATTCAATTTTTGAGCGGAGTGTGCCATGTGTTCAATCAAGCATACCGCTGTCAAGGTGATGCATGTCGGGAAACAAAGGCGGTTGTCTACAGTTCGGTCTATGCGGATGGACTGAGTCTGCCGTATCGGACCTACGGTTTAGATGTGATCGTGTACATCGGCTATCAACGACAGCACCACCATCGGACCATTCCCGAACTCCATCAAGCGCTAAGGGTGGAGTTCGGATTGCAAATTAGCGAGCGGGAAGTGCTCTATCTCTTTGATGAGTACTTGGTGTTGAGTGCCTGTAGTCATGGCAAACGGCTGGCCAAGTACAAGGATGAAATCGTCGCCAATGGCGGGATTGTGCTGGGCATCGATGGTGCCAAACCCGAGAAAGGACAACCGGGGCTCTACATCTTCCGGGATGCCTTAAGCGGCTGTCGACTGCACTGTGCACTGCTGCCGAGTGCGGATCAAGCCTCACTCAGGCGGGAACTCGAGGTGGTCAAAGAACTCGGGTTGCCGATTCAAGCGATTATCAGTGACGATGAACGGGCAACCGTGGCGGCAGTGGCAGCGACCTTTCCTGATGTACCGCATGGCCTTTGTCATCTCCATTTCCTAAAGGCCGTGCAGAAACCGGTCTATGAACAGGACCAGAAACTCGCCAAGGCGTTGAAGCGTCCGTTACGTGCGTTGAACAAGGTGGAACGGATCGTTACACAGCAGCCGGAATGCACGGCGGCTCTCTCCTCTCCACAGCAGCAGGCGTTGCGTCGCTATCTCGATGCGTTGCGCAGCGTTCTCTTAACCAAGGGGCAAGCGCCGTTTCGTTTGGCCGGTCTGACGATTTTTGAAGCACTCAGTCGCCTGACCGACTCTCTGGACCGTGCGCTCGATTGGCAAGCGCATCCACTCCTTGACCAACTCGAACGGATGACGCAAAGTCACGCGGCGCAGCAGGATGCTTACGCACATGTGCTCGAACAACAAGCTTGGTTTCTCGGTCTGGCTGAGTTGCTCAATGTCTCTCGCACTGCGTGCTTTGGTTGCTCCACGCTCACCGGGGCTGAGGTCGCACAGCAAGTCGATGATTATCTTGATGCGCTCACACTTTTGCAAGCGGAGTTGCCTCAGGATGCCGCCTTCTTTGAACACATGCGGCGGCGCTTGGCCGAGTGGGCACCCGGTCTCTTCTGGACTTATACCATTGACGCCATGCCCCGCACAAACAACGCGCTTGAAGCGCATATCGGTAATATTAAAGAGCAGTATCGACGCATTACTGGACGCCGTTCTCTTAAGGATTATCTCATGCGCTATGGCCCTTATCTTGCCTTTGATGATGACAATGACGATCCCCAGAGACGC
>DAOTTR010000690.1:0-5333 GCA_034437715.1 Caldilineaceae bacterium | reverse complement strand
ACAGGGATCAAGATCTCTTCCGTCTCCAACGGCAGTGGATCATAGGTGCCGCCCAGATTCAAACTGTGCGGCAGGGCATAGTTGCCTTGTTGACGCACTTGGTCGAACGAGAGCGTGGTATGTGCCATGCCGATGGGCCCCAAGACGCGTTCCTGCAAGAGCGTGGCATAGGCCTCAAATAGTTGACCATATTCACCACCTGCCGCGGCAGCCGCAGCATACCCAGCCGTTGCCACGAGTTGATTGCTATATTGGAAAGCTTCACCAAAATCGGTAAAGAATTCAAAACTAGCCAGCGAGCGAATCACTTCTTCGGCAGAAAGTTGATTGGCATTGAAAAAGAGTTCCAAATCGCGCCGCGGTACACCGGTACACGCGCAAACCAAGTTGCGCAATGTAATCGATTGTGTCAGTTCTGGGTCGGCGACCGCAAATTCGGGCAACACATCGATCACCGGGGTATCCCACGTTATGATGCCCTCATCGACCAAGGTTGCCATGAGCATGGTCGTTAAGGATTTGCCCGTAGAGCCAATCATCATCTGCGTTTGTGGGGTGATGGGCGTATCACCGCCCTGTTCGGTAACGCCAAAGCCGTTGCTATAGACGATCGCGCCATTCTGCACAACCGCCACTGCCGCGCCGGGAATTCCAAACTGGGTGAGTCCCTCTTGGACAAAAGTCGCCAATTCGCTGATCACCGTACTGGCGGCTAGCGGCTCGACATCGGTTAGCGCGGTCTGTTCCAGTGCCGTAATCGTAAAGCCAGTGCTGATGATCGTGAGTTGGGCCTGGCGTTGCTGAATTGCCGTGAGATCGCCGGCGACCAAAATTAGATAGTAGGTGCCGTCATAGCGTTGCGCCACGGCTTGATAGATGCGTTCATTCGCTTCGTCAAATTCATAGTTGACCACCGTTATCGCTTCGATACCACCCTGGGCAGGCGGGGTCAAGGTTTCGTCTACGGGCTCGTCAAAAGCAGGATCGATCTGTTGCCAGGCAGTAGCAATCGCATCCTCGGCGCTCGCTGCTTGCGTTGCCAATACATAGAGCTGAATCCCCGCATCGGGGCTGGCGAAAATTACATACCCCTCCTGCTGTTCAGCCGTCCAGCCCGTAGGAATAGGCGCACTGAACAAGCCTTGTGGCTCAATATATTCATCGGCATATTGATTGGCGCTGGCCGTCTCGGGCGGGACCACGGTTGCCGCCGGGGGAACAGTGCCAGCCGCTGGCGTTGTAGCATCTGGGCGAATTGGTGCGCAGGCTGCGAGCAGCACCACCAGCAGTAAGCTTGTCAAGAAACGATTACCATACATCATATGTGTCTAGTTCCTTTCTTTATTTCTGGTAGTGTCAGAGAGCCATCCGACCCACCACGATCAATACCGGAGATCGGGAGACACCGTATACGATATACGATCACTGGGAAGAGTCAGTAAGCAGACCCAGATTTCCTCTGACAAACTTGCGATGGATTGTTACTGTAGTCGGCTGGCGCTCAATGATATAATACGCAAAAGGTTACAGCAAGTCGCATAGATTTTCAGGAGCAGATCATGGAACTAACCGGCATTCACCACGTTTCTGCGTTGACGGCCCAGGCCGCGCAAAATGTTGATTTCTATACGCGCGTGCTAGGCATGCGCCTAGTCAAAAAGACGGTCAATCAAGACAACACGGCCTCCTATCACCTCTTCTATGGGGACAAGCTCGGCAATCCTGGCACAGAATTGACTTTTTTTGACATTCCGCAGGCAGCGCGCAATTTGCCCGGTGTGAGCAGCATTTCGCGTGTGGCGCTGCGTGTTCCAGATCAGGCCGCGCTCACCTTCTGGCAGGAACGCTTGCGCACCTTTGGCGTCGAACAAGAACCCCTCACTACCCACGCCGGGCGGACGGTCTTACCCTTTCAGGATTTTGAAGGCCAGCGTCTGCTTCTGGTGGATGAGAGCGGTGATCCGGAAAAAGTGGCAGGGACGGCGTGGGAACGCGCTCCTGTGCCAGTGGAAGTCGCGATCCGCGGATTAGGGCCTGTGACCCTAACGGTGCGCGATGCACAGGCGACCGCGCGCATGCTGACTGAGTTGTTGGGCTTTCGGCAAGTTGGCCACTATGCGGCCCCCGTCACCACGCAACCCAACATTGCGGTCTATGCCACGGGGCCCGGTGGCGCGGGCGCAGAAATGCATGTGGCCGAGCGCCATGATCTGGGGCCGGAACGATTGGGGCGCGGCGGCGTACACCATGTGGCCTTGCGCGTGCCCACGGCAGAGGAACATACCCAATGGCTGGCGCGATTGGAGGAAGCGGGTGTGCGCACTTCAGGCTTGATCGACCGTTTCTATTTCCGTTCGATCTACTTCCGCGATCCGAATGGCATTCTCTTTGAACTGGCGACCGACGGGCCAGGCTTTGCCGTGGATGAAGCTGCAGCAACGCTGGGTGAACGCTTGGCGCTGCCGCCGTTTCTAGAGCCACAGCGCCAGCAGATCGAAGCAAAGTTGCGTCCGCTAGAGACTTCAGATCTATAATGCGATAACTGCTTTTAGAATCACGAAAACGAGGAAACAAGATGGCCAAAGAAATCGAACGAAAATTTCTGGTGAAACCGGGCGCATGGCCCAAGCTGGCAGGCGCACATTATCGCCAAGGCTACCTGAGCACAGACACGGCGCGCACTGTCCGTGTCCGCGCTATGCACGATGAAGCCAGTGGCGAGCAACATGGCTATTTGACAATCAAAGGCAAGATGGTCGGCATCAGTCGATCTGAATATGAATATGAAATCCCCATCGAGGATGCACACGAGCTATTGGATCAACTCTGTCGGCGGCCATTGATTGAGAAAATTCGCTACAGGGTGCTACAAAGCGGCGTGATCTGGGAGATCGATGAATTTTTGGGGGAAAATGCTGGATTGGTGGTGGCGGAGATCGAATTGAAAGATGCTGACCAGGACTTTGTTACGCCCGCTTGGCTGGATCAGGAAGTGACGGGCGATCCGCGCTACGCTAATTCCAATCTAGTCGCGCATCCTTTTCACCAGTGGTGAGCCACGCGCAAAATCAAACAAAAACGCGCCGTCGTCCGGTAAACGGTTCGCTTGCCTTCTTCATCAACGGTATTTCAACACGGCTCCGGCTATACTGAAAGTGTCTTTACGAATACTTCACCGCCTTCTCGTTGCTCTTTTCTGAATCGCGCTAGCCTTTCCCCATCACCGACACCTACTCACTGGGGCCTAGTTGGCGCCGTTGCTCTGGGGCATAGGGAACTGATGGTGATCGATCCGAGTTTAATAGACAGCGTAACGATCACCCCGCGCGCCATGCCGATTATGATGGCAAAAAGGGGGTGCGTACGCTCGGTACACGCAGCGCGTGATTGTTCGCGAAAGGATCTTTGCAATGACGCTACAAGCATTACAACCCGTCGGCGTGCAACAACGGCGTGGGCGCGAGGCTCATTCCGCCACAGCCTATGGCGTGCGCATTGTCCCAACCAGTGTAGAGATTGGGGCGATTTATTGGAAAGTGATCGCGGTGCGCCATCTAACGCCCGCAGAGAATCAAGGCAAACACAATGTCTATGTGGATGCACTCGACGAGCGCGCCCAGCGTTGTCGAGAGGATCACTTGCGCATTGGCTGGACATGGGAAGGGCGGCGTGACGACGAACCGGTTGAACCCAAACGGCTTGACAAGCCGGATAATGAGCCAGCCGGCAACGTCGATCTCTATGCTGGTCAACAACTCCAGATTTGGATCGAAGGCGATGGCCACCCCAGCGACCGGGTAGACAATCTGCACACCGCGCACGACGATGAGCGCGCGGCCAACGGTGAGCTCTGGAACTCACGCGGCCATCACTCCTTTCATGTCGTTTTTCAGCGTACCCAAGCCGCGTCTATAGATAATGAAGTAGATGATCAGACTACGCTCGTGGGAGAGCCTGTAGTGACAACACCGCCAATCAATGGCGCGGTCTATGTGCCCGACCACGATGCCATCGCAGATGGCACCCAATTCCAGCCAGGCCAGCGCTTTGTCCAAAGCTGGACCATGCGCAACACCGGTACCTTTGTCTGGGATGCGGGCTATCGGTTGAGCTGGGTGGGTGGGTCGAGTTTGGGTGCCCCGGCCCAAGTGGCACTCCCGCTCTGTGCGCCAGGGGCAGAAGTGGCAATTCAGGTGCCCTTGATTGCGCCGCCAGAAGCAGGTCGTTACAAGAGCGTTTGGCAGCTCTGTGCGCCCGATGGTCAGACTTTTGGCCACGCCGTGTGGACAGAAATTGAAGTGGTTGCCGTGCCGGTTGTTGATGCTGCCCTGCTCGCGCCCGCTACCCAGATCCTCACCGCGCCCGCCAATGCCAATGCTGCCGTGCGCATGCTTGTTAACACCTGGAACCGCTATGGTGGCCTGTTGCACCAAGAGGCTGCGCGCGTGGGTATCCCCGTGGGCGTGGCAGTCGCGATCCTAGCCGCCGAGTCCAAGGGTGAACCCTTCGACCGCAATGGTCGCTTAATTATTCGCTTTGAAAATCATATCTTCTATGCGGATTGGGGCAAGGCAAACGAGGAGCGCTTCCGCCAACATTTTAGCTTTACCCCTGGCGACACCTGGAAAGGCCATCAGTGGCGACCTGATGGCAACAGTGCGTGGCAACCCATGCACCAGCCCGATGATCAAGATACCGAGTGGCGCGTCTTTGAATTTGCACGCACACTGGACGAAAGGGCAGCCATGCTTGCGATCAGTATGGGCGCGCCCCAGATTATGGGCTTCAATCATGCCGCGATTGGCTATGCCACGGTGCAGGCCATGTTCGACGCCTTTCGCCGCGATGTGCGGGCCCAACTCACCAGTCTCTTCCGTTTTATCGAGGTGAACCGGCTGGTGGAAGTGGTGCGCGATGGCGACTTTTTTACCTTTGCCAAGATCTACAATGGCGCGGGTCAAGCCCAAACCTATCAGGGAATCATCCAGGAACATCTGGTGGCCTATCAAAACCTGGTCGGCGCGTCGCGTGGACTGCCACCATTATCGCAACCGGCGGCGCGCTTGCCGCTGCCCCTACCCGCCTTGCCATTGCCGTCGCCACTGCCCGGTAGCCGTTTACTATCCGATGTCGATCCCGAACTGTATGCCGCTTGGCGCGAGCACATGAAGCAAGGATTTACGAATAATCAGACCATGTTCAATGGCGTGTTGCACGCCTTTATGAATCCGTATTGGACCACCGTCTGGATGTATCGTGTGCTCTTTGGTTTGGGCGTTGCATCCTTCCTGGCGGCAGTCGGCATAAGTCTCTTCACTGGTCAACAGGGGTTC
>DAOTTR010000689.1:0-22337 GCA_034437715.1 Caldilineaceae bacterium | reverse complement strand
CAGTTGCATTTGGGAGCGGACGGGCATTGTCGACAATTTTCATGACTTGCTCCCCTTCATTCAGCCCCTCGTTCCTTACTTTTACTCCACTTTTTCGACTTGTGGGTAAAGGTAAGCCCCAGCTTGGGGAGGGAACCGTTGTCGCATAGTACTGCGCCTCCCCCAAACTGCTATGCTTTACCCACATCTTTGGGTACCGGGGAGGGCGAGCGTGCCGGGGACGGCCCAAAAATATCCTGCAGTGCTGCCATGCCGCTGGGCCGTCCCCGGCACGCCTTCCCTACTGTCAACTTATGGGTAAAGGTTAGCCCAAACTGGGGGAGGCTGGGTGGGGGTGTACGCAATCGCGCATTAAACCCTTACCAACAACGCTCACGGATCACTGCAATCACGCGTGAAGCCGCAGACCTGGCAGATGATTTTGCAATGGCGTTTGCTGACCGGCCCTTGGCACATCCAACAATAAGTGTCTTCACTTGGGTGGTAGCGGTGTTGGGCCGCGGCATCAGGGGGCACACGTTGCGCCATGCTGACCGGCTGCGCGATCACTTGATGTGGTGCATAAAAAACGACCTCATGATCGTGTAGCTGCCCATCCAGATAGGTAAAGCGGCCAGAGAAAAAAGCATCCACATCCAGCCAAGGCATAAAGATGCGATCGCCCGGCCACAACGGTAGATCGGGCAACGCCGCATCATCGATCCAAGCCAACACCCCTTCGGGTGAGTCGATCAACTCACCCGTGAACGTGCGGCACACAAAGAGAAAACAGTACCAATCTTCTTCATTGGCAAAGCCGGGAAAGGTGATCACACCGCGCAGCAGCGGGTTGATCATGGTCAAGCCACTCTCCTCGTGTACCTCGCGCATGGCGCACTGCTCTGGCGTTTCGCCGGGCAAAAACTTGCCGCCCAGGCCATTCCACTTGCCGGCGTGCATATCATTCGCCTTCTTGATGCGATGGAGCATGAGGGTTTTACCACCGTCGCGCACATAACAAAGGGTTGCGAGCTTCATCACCATGCTGCCATCAAAATTCTGCCAATTCTTTGGCAATCGCATAAATCTTGGCGGCGCTGGGGCGATAGGCATCTTCCAGCGGCGGACTAAAGGGCACAGGCACATCCAAGCCACCCAGGCGGCGCACCGGCGCATCGAGCCATTCGAACGCTTGATCGGCAATGAGCGACGCCACTTCCGCGCCCACCCCTAACAGTTGCGTGGCCGAATGTACCACCAGCACCTTGCCCGTCTTGCGCGCTGTGGTCAGGATTGCCTCGGTATCCAGCGGTTTTACGGTGCGCAGATCCAACACCTCTGCTTGAATGCCCTGCGCGGCCAACTGATCCGCCGCCACCAGCGCCTCGCGCAGTTGTGCGCCATAGGTAATAATCGACAGATCCGCACCCTGGCGCACCAAGTTCGCCTGGCCGATGGGCACCACATAGTCGCCCGGCGGCACATAGCCCTTGAGCGAGCGATAGAGCGGTTTCGATTCAAAGTAGATGACCGGATTATTGTCACGGATGGCGGCCAGCATCAACCCTTTGGCGTCGGCGGGGGTGGCGGGCGTCACAACTTTGAGGCCAGGGGCATGGGCAAACCAGGCTTCGGGGTTTTGGCTGTGAAAGGGCCCAGAGCGCAAGCCACCATCACTGGGCGCGCGAATCACCCAGGGCACCGCACCTTGCCAGCGATAGTAGTTGGTCGCAGCATATTGGACGATGCTGTCAAAGGCCGAGGTAATAAAGTCGGCAAATTGCATTTCGATCACCGGGCGCAACCCCATGAGCGCCATGCCGGTTGCCGCGCCGACAAAGGCCAGCTCACACATGGGCATATTCATCACGCGTCGTGGGCCAAATTGCTCTTCAAAGCCTTTAGTCACTTTGAACGCGCCACCGAAATCGCCGGCAATGTCCTCGCCCATCATCAGCACATTCGGGTCACGTTCCATCTCTTCGCGCATGGCTTCACTGATCGCGGCAATGTAGGTTAGTTGGCGGCTTTCATCATCGATCCGCTCCACGTCCGTAAAGCCAAAATTTGAACCGGTACTCATGGTGCATAGACTCCTTCGGTCACAGTGGCGGCATCGGGAAAGGGACTGTTTTCGGCGTGTTGAATGGCGTCGGTGATCTCGACGGTGCAGCGTTGCTTGATCTCGTCAATCTCCACTTGATCGACCACATTTTCCGCCATCAGCCGTGTTTCATAGGTGACGACTGGATCGCGCCGTTCCCACTCTTCTAACAATTCGCGCGGCACATATTCGGCCCCGTCATGAATGGCGTGGCCCATCATGCGCATGGTCTTGGCCTCGATCAACATGGGGCCCCCACCAGCGCGCGCCCGTTCAATCGCCTCTTTGGTCGTTGCATAGACCGCTTCCACATCATTGCCATCGACCATCACACCGGGGATGCCGTAGGCCGCGGCGCGGTTGACCAGATCAGGCACCTTCATTTGCTGGTTGAGCGGCGTGGAATAGGCATATTGATTATTTTCGACGATCAAGATATAGGGCGCATGGAAGACCGCGGCCATGTTGAGCGTCTCGTGAAACAAGCCTTCGCTGGCCGAGCCATCGCCCACATAGGTCATGGCGACGCGCGGTTCGCCGCGATAGACAAAGCTCATGGCTGCGCCCAACGCCACCGGCAGCGACTGCGGCAGATGGCTGATAAAGCCGATCAAGTTTAAATTGAGATCGCCAACGCCATGCATATTGGCATCGCGCCCGCGACTGACGCCGGTGGCGCGCCCCAGTAGGTTGCCCATAATGCGTCGCGGCGTCAGTCCACGTAGCATGTAGCAGCCATGATCGCGGTGCATGGGTGCAACTACATCATTGGGCCCCAACGCATAGCCGGTGCCCACGCTGATTGCTTCGTGGCCGCGCTGGCTGAACATGCCGCCCACACCGCGCCCCTGTTTCCAGAGGGCAACGGCCATTTCATCCAGTGTCCGCGTGAGGCGCATCCAGTAGTAGAGTTCAAGCTGCTGGTCACGCGTCAATCGATTCTCTGTCATGGTCCTCTATCTATTCTGTTGTTGGATGCACAAGATTTCTGGCGATCAAAAGTAGTCCGCGAATGACTTCCTCGGTCGATAGGTCAGACGTGTCAATCAGCACCGCATCGGTGGCCGGGCGCAACGGTGAATGGGCACGCTGGCTGTCCAACGTATCGCGCCGTTCCAGTTCTTCCATTACTTGGGCCATTTGCACATCTTTGCCTTTGGCGCGCTGTTCGCCATAGCGCCGCCGCGCGCGTTCGGTCAGGGAAGCGTCCATATAGATCTTGAACTTGGCATCGGGCAGCACGACTGTGCCAATATCGCGCCCCACCATCACAATGCCCGGTCGTTCGGCATCGCCACTGCCATAATGCTGGGCAATGCGCCGTTGCTGCGCGCTGAGGGCGTCGCGCACAAGGGGATGGGCGCTGATAATCGAGACCGTGCGATCCACCTGGGGCGTGCGCAAGTGGGCTGTAACATTTTCGTTGTCAATATAGACGTTGACAAAGCCTTCATGCGCCTCTGCTGGCGGCGCTGGCGTAATGTCGATCTGGATTTGTTGGGCCAATGCACCAACCGCTTGCCCATTGTGTACATCCAGCGCATGGGCCAGCGCGGCATGGGTCACGGCGCGATACATAATGCCTGTATCGAAATAGAGATAGCCGATCAGTTGCGCCAACCCATACCCGATCGTGCTTTTGCCGGCGGCGGCGGGCCCATCGATCGCAATGATCGCGGGGTGTAGGGCGTGCAGCGCCGCAATGCCTTTTTGTCGTTCGTCGTCAGAAAAATCAGTTGCTCTTGGCATAAGTCTTTGAATATCAGATCAGATTCTGAAAGTTATTTGCGCTTTGGTTTGCCTACCGACTTGCCGGTTGGCCTGGGTGCCGGTCGCTCAATGGATCGTCTGGGCGATCGTTCTGGCGCTCTACCTGTTGATCGCGCACGTTCAGCGGTCGATGGTGTAGTGGACGGCGTGCGCGATCCTCTAAGCCCAATTACGGCGGGGCGCGCTGGCGTGTTCTCTTGGGGCTGGGGCAAGGGTCTGGCCAGACTGGTGAGCGCGCGCAGTGAACTGACTTCGCGCGGCGTCAAAGGTGTATGCTCGCGCATTTTGAGTTGACCCAAGGTCAGCGAGCCAATTGCCCAGCGAAAGAGGCGCAGCGTGGGATAGCCAACGGCTGCCGTCATGTGGCGAATCTGCCGTTTCTTGCCTTCGCGCAGCACAATTTCTAGCCAGATGCCTTCAGTTGGTCCTTTGCTCAATTTTAGATCGGTGGGTAAGGCCCGCACCACGCGCACTTCGGCGGGCGCGGTGCGGCCATCGGGCAGATCGACGCCGCGCCGTAGCTGCTCTAGTGCCGAATCACTGGGCCGCTCACCCACCAAAACATAGTAGGTTTTGTCATGTTGAAAGCGCGGATGGGTGAGCTTGTGGGCCAATTCGCCATCATCGGTCATTAAAATCAAGCCTTCGCTGTGGACATCGAGCCGCCCCACCGGGAAGAGACGGCGGCTGTCGGGTGGCAACAGATCGGCCACCGTTTCGCGCCCACCGGTATCACCACCAATATCGCTCAATACGCCGCGCGGTTTGTGCAACTTGATATATTGGTGGCGTTTGGGCAGTTGCACCGGCTTGCCATCAACTTGCAATTGGGCCTTGTCGGCATCGATCTTCGTGCCCAGTTCAGTCACCGTCTGCCCATCGATTTTTACCCGCCCATCCACGATCATCTGTTCACAGGTGCGCCGACTCCCCACACCCGCCGCGGCTAAGATTTTTTGTAAACGTTCTTCACGCATATCGTTCCCTTTCGCCCTGGCGCATTTTACCAGAGCACTAGTGGTTGAGCGCCAACTAACGTATCATCTAACCACCATTCTAACACACCCACCGGCATACCCGCCGTCCACGGTTGATCTGTGCTGGGTAAATGCAGACGTCGGAAACTGCGCAGGCGTGTGGCATCGGTGAGACTGACCAGCCATTCAACCCGTTCGCCCGCTGGCCGCAGATACCACGTTTCGTCTGTAGCCGTATAGAGGCGATTGAGCGTTGTCAACTCGGCCCGCTGGCCGTCAAACCAGGTGTAATTGGCCTGATAATAAGTATACAGCGCTTGGGTATCGGTATAGCGCTGACGGCTATTGAGGACAATGATAAAAAGTTGATGACCATTTTGCGCGAACCCCGCGACCAGACATTCGCCCGCCAGATCGGTTGTGCCTGTTTTGACACCATTGACGCGGCTGTCGATGCTCAACAATTCGTTGGTATTGCGCAACGGGTGGCTGGCAATCGCGGTTTCGGCTATGGCAACAAGCTGGCGAAAGCGCGGGAAATGCCACGCTTGTTGCGTCAAAATCAGCAGATCAGCGGCGCTGCTGGTGTGGCCGGCGGCATCCAGGCCATGCGGATTACTAAAGTGGGTTTCGGCTAGCCCCAATGCTTGTGCCCGCCGATTCATCATCTCGACAAACTCGTTCACCGAGCCGCCCACATGGCGCGCCAATGCTGTTGCCGCATCATTGCCACTGGGAATGAGCAACCCCCACAGCAACTCTTCCACCATAATGGTTTCGCCCGCCTGCAATCCCATGCTGGCCCCGCCCACCAAATCGCTGTCCTGCACCGTCACCGTCGCCGTCATCGTGGCTTGTTCGAGAACCAGGAGTGCAGTCATCAACTTGGTCAGGCTGGCCGGTGCCAACGTGGCGTGAATGTTCTGCGCCAGTAATAGTTGATTGGCATCCAGATCATAAATCAGATAGGATTGGGCAGAAATGTCCGGCAGTTGACGGGTGAGTGCCATCTGCTGCACTTCGCCGACCTTTACCCGCTGGGTTGGCACATGGACGCGATCCACCAATTGGGGCGGGCCAAAGCCGGTGAGCAAAGGCAGCACCACCATGCCCACGCTCCAATAGAGCAGCGTGCGTATGCGCCCCGGCCAGATAGTTGCTAACAGAATCGACATAAGACGGATCGATAGGGTTGGAGATGGCGCTGTCATGCAGTGTGGCTAGCCGGAAAGATTGGGCCATCCGGGCGGGGACGGATGGTATACATAATTTGCCCAAAATTTGTCCGGTAAACTACGGGTGTGAACAGCTAGTCAATGGATTGCACACCTGCATTCTACTGGTATTTGGGGGTCGCGTCAAAGTAGACTAGGGATAATCGGGTAATTTCCACGGCAGTAGTGGATTGGGGTGGGGTACGATCATGCCTAGGGCTGAATGAGCGTTTTGAGCACACCCTTTTGGCGGGCATGGGTTAACGCCTCTGCCGCCGCGGTAAGTGGATAGCGCGCCTGGATCAGCGGCTCGACTTGGACAAGCCCACTGGCCAGCAGGCGGATGGCTGGGGCAAAGGGGCCACAACGGCTACCGATCAAGGTGATCTCATCGACGACAAGGCGGCTCAGATCAAAATTGGCGATGTTCTCAGCAAAGGTGCTTTTGAGCACCAAGACGCCGCCGGGCCGCACCAGGGTTAGCGCTTGGGCAAAGCCGTGTGGCGAGCCGGTGATTTCCACCACCACATTAGCCGCGCGCGCCTGCAAGGTCGCCAAGGTGGCGGATGTATTGATGATACAGTGGACTGCATCGCCGAAACGCGCCAGAAGTGCCAACTTGGCTGGGGTGCGTCCGATCACGGTGAGATCGCAGCCGGTCAGTGCCAGTACCTGCGCCACCAACAAGCCAAGCCGACCATCGCCCAGCACATAGACGCGGCTCGCGGGTGTGATCGCGATCTGCTCGCGGATCTGCAACGCCGCGGCCAGTGGCTCGACAAAGACCGCCTGCTCATCGCGCAAGTCATCTGGCACTGCATGGAGATTGGCAATGGGCAGCGTCAGATAGTCGGCAAACGCGCCATCGCGGCCAATAATGCCCAGGCTCTGCCGGGTGCGACAATGTTTGCCCAACCCTTGGCGGCACAGATCACAGGTGCCACAGCCAATATTCAACTCACCGACCACACGGCGGCCCTGCCACGCTTCGTTGCCCGGTGCCGCGATCACGTCACCCACAAATTCATGGCCCAATACGCCCCGATAGCCGCCCTTATAGCCAGCCACCAGTTGCAAATCTGTCGAGCAGACGCCCGCCAGTCGTACGCGGATCAATGCCTCATTGTGGCCAGGTTGGGGAGCGGGGTACTGCTCCTGGAGTTGGACTCCTTGATCGGTTAATACAAGTGCGCGCATGGTTGATAAAGCGTTATCCTAAAATCGAGCTTAAGGCGTAAATAGAAAACGGCGAAGCGGGTAGTGCTTCGCCGTTGAGGTTGCTAACAAACTAAACTCAGGCCATTGCGGCTTGGCTGCTATTGCTATCAGCTAGCTTGTCTTCGCGGTGGAAGAACGACTTTTCGTCCCACGCAACCAAGAGGGCCGTTGCATTGAAGATCGAGCTATAGGTGCCGATGATAATGCCCAGAATCAGTGTGGCAATAAATTGTTGGAGCGTGGCTCCCCCCAGTACCAGGATTGCGACAAGGGTCAGCAAGCTCGTCATGCCAGTGGCTAGCGAACGTTGGGCCGTTTCGATAATGCTGCGATTGGCAATACTGGCAAGACCGTCACTGCGATAGCGTTTGTAGTTCTCACGAATGCGATCAAAGACAACAATCGTATCATTGACGCTGTAGCCAATGACCGTCAAAATCGCCGTCAAGAAAAGCGCGTCAATTTCCCAGCCAGCCACCAAGTTCATAATGCTGATAAACGAGATGGTGACAATCACATCATGGACCAGGGCCATCACAGCGCAGACCCCAAAGCGCACAGGGTGCGAAACCTGCCGGAAGGCAAAAGCAATGTAGGCGAGAATGAGCATTGAGGAAATGGCCACGGCAATGATTGCCGCTTGGCTCACTTCACTGCCAATGGTTGGGCCAATACTGCGATAGGCGCGCTCTTCAAACGGGCCAAATCGTTCTTGCAAGCTAGCTTGCAGTGCTTCTTTTTCGGCGGTATCGATATTCTTCAGCTTGACTTGAATCGTGCGATCATCTTCTACGGTAAATGCCGTTGTGTCGCCGTAGCCAGCATCCACAAAGACCTGCCGTACATCGGCGGCTGCTTTGGGCTCGTCAAAGCGCATCTCCCAGGAGGTACCACCTGTATAATCAACGCTCAAAGGCAGTGGGTGCCCTGTCGTAGACTGCGACCAAATCATATAAATGATGCCGGGTAGCATCAGCATCAGCGAAAGAGCAAAATACCAACCGCGGCGTTCGACCAACCGTAACATAATTTGAATTCCTTTAGTATCCGAGTAAAGTGCGTGATTCCATTAATTTCTGACCACCGCTCACCAACGCCGCGCGCATAAAGGTGCGGGTAACGAAAATGGCCGAGAACATGGAAAGGACCACACCAATTGCCAGCGTAATGGCAAATCCTTTGACTGAACTTGCGCCAAAGGTGTTGCCAAACCAGAAAAGGACAGCACAAGTGATCAAGGTGGATAGATTACCATCCCAAATCGCCGGCCAAGCACGGTCAAATCCAGCTTCCAAGGCTGGGCGTAATGAGCGTCCGTTGCGTAGTTCTTCCTTTAAACGCTCAAAAATTAGAATATTGGCATCCAAGGACATACCAAGTGAGAGAATTAGACCGGCAATGCCCGGTAAGGTTAAGGTGACCGGAATCAATTTGTAGATCGCTAGGTTGAAAATAATATAGGCGAGTAGGGCCAGCGCAGCCAGCAGACCAGGCAAACGATAGATGCTTATCATAAAGATACAAACCGCCACCAACCCAACCAGCGCGGCGCGCACACTGCTATTGACCGAATCTTGGCCCAGGCTGGCCCCAATCGTGCGAATATCCGCCACTTTGAGCGGCACTGGTAAGGCACCATAGCGCATTTGGATGGCCAGCGATTCTGCTTCAGCTTGGGTAAATTGGCCGGAGATCTCGCCACTGTTACTGATGGCACCATTGATGGTCGGGGCGGAGAGCACAAGGCCATCCAAGACAATTGCCATTGGTTGGCCTATGTGGCTGCTGGTATATGCAAAAAACTCTTCGCTGCCCGCGCTGGTCAACGAAAAGTTGATGAGCCACTGATTCAGTTCATTCGGCACGGCAACCGCACCAGACAATACATTGCCCGTCATTGCCGTATTGAAAACTTGATCCGGGTAGGGAATGGATGCCGGGTCGATAGCGCCACTGGCAATCGCTTCCTGGGCATTGGCAATCGCATTGGGATGATTGGTCGTATTAATGATCATGCCCGAAGCCAATGTCGCCCCGCCTGGATCAACAAATTCCAACTGACCCGTAGAGCGGATCGTTTCCACCGCCTGCTCAGGATTACTAACCCCAGGCAGTTCAACGATAATGCGGTTTTCACCTTGGGCTTGCACAATCGCTTCGGCGACACCGAGTCCGTTTACACGATTTTCGACAATGGTCTTGGCCGCATTAATATCGCCTTCGGCTAATATACGTCCTTCGGGCAGGTCCGCTTCGAGCAATACTTGTGTGCCGCCGCGCAGATCCAGCCCTAATTTCAGATCGAGAATATCACGCGGTACATTGGGATCACTGGAGCGCGAACGCTCCAGCCAAGCCGGGTGTTGAACCGGTAGCACCACATAGAGGGCGACCAGAATCAGCAAAATTACCAATACAAGAGAAGTTATATTGTTGTTACGCATAGGCTATGTCTCAATACACAAAGGAGGCTTATCGGCATGAAGTGTGAGAAGTGTGATTTGCGTGACTGTGTTCGGAAAATACCGCGTTCTGAAAATCAGGAGCAACATACACCTTGGCTGACAAGCACAAAAGAATAGAGCCAAACTCGATCATTATAGATCCCCCTTACTGCTCTGTCAAACTTTGCTAAGGCATCGGGCGTAATCTGAATAAACGCGTCACTCTGGAGCTTACGAAAAACACGCAAGCGTTTCAGCGTTTTTAGGGACGTTTGGCGCGCGCCAGACGGACTGCCTGGCGTTGTTGCCCTTCGGCAAAACGCGCTTCTTCCGCTTCCCCGGCCAAGATGAGCTTGGGGATACGCGTCGGCCGGCGGTCTTCGCCCAATGCCACATAGACAAAATAGGCACTGTTGGTGTGCGCCACTTCGCCGGTCAACAGATCTTCGGTTTCGACGCGCAATTCGACTTCCATACTCGTATTGCCCACCCAGGTAATGCGGCCATGCACCATCAGCAAACGGCCCAACAGCACGGGCTGATGGAAGGTAACGCTATCGACGGTAACGGTCACCGCCGGGCGACGGGCATGGCGCGCGGCAATAATGCCGCCACATTCGTCACAGAGTTTCAGCACAACCCCACCATGCACATTGCCCAAGCTGTTGGAATGTTCCGGTTGGGTGAATAAGGTGAGCGTCAACGCCGATTCAGCCACGGTGCGCGCGATCAGGTCAGAAGCAGAATGAGTCATCAGTTTTGCCTTTTGCTTATTTGTCTAATACTGTAACGATTACGACAGCGTTAAATTTCATCATCTGCTGCGCTGAATGAATTCAGCGCCTGGGATAGGAAACGTGTTTAAACACGTTTGCCGTCGCAGGTGTTGAATTCATTCAACACAAATTTAACGTTATCGTACGACTAACCCCTCCCCTGAAAAGGAGAGGGAACCGTTGCTAGGGGGACAGTTCCTCCCCCAAACTGCTACCCTTTACCCACCAGTTGGCAGTAGGGAAGGCGTGCCGGGGACGGCCCAAAAACATAGCGTAGTGGCATCAAACTGCTGGGCCGTCCCCGGCACGCGCGCCCTTCCTAGTACCCAAAGATGTGGGTAAAGGGTAGCCCAAACTGGGGGAGATTAGGTGGGGGTGGCTTGGTAGTTACCTAATACTTTTATATAGGCTGCCAAGAGTTGCTCAGCGCTGTGCTGCCAGGTGAATTGCGCGGCATGAAGCAAACCCGCGCTGCGCAAGCGCTGACGCAAGGCTGTATCATTGGCAAGGGTGATAATGCCCGCGGCAATGCTCTCCACACTGCGCGCATCGACATAGATTGCGCCTGCGCCACCCGCTTCGGGCAAGCAAGAATTATCGGCGGTCAGCACAGGGGTGCCACAGGCGAGTGCTTCGATGACGGGTAGACCAAATCCTTCGTATAGTGAAGGAAAGGCGAAGAACTCAGCCGCAGTGTAAAGCGCGGGCAAGTCTGCGTCGGCAATATAGCCCGGAAAGAGCACATCATCGGTTAGGCCCAATTCCTCTACGCGTGCAAAGATTTCATCAAAAAGCCAACCCTTGCCGCCGCCAATCACCAATCGATGGGGCAGCTTGTTTCCCTGGCGCGCCAGGTGGAAGGCTTCAATCAACCGCGCAAAATTTTTGCGCGGTTGTAGGGTGCTCAGCCCCAGGATGAAGGGGCGATCGCCAAGGCCATAGCGTTGGCGCACTTCGCCTAATCGCGCTGGTTGCGCGATCGGGTGAAAGTGGGCATGGTCCACAGCACCTTGGACAACGCTGATGCCCGCCGGATCAATACCCCATTGCTCTTGCAAATCTTTGGCTGTGTTGTGACTGTCGGCCAGCAGATGATCGGCGCGGCGCACGCTGCGCGGCACTACCACATTTAGGTAGCGTTGCAGGCTGGGCATGGCGGCTTCAGGGTAAAAGAGAAAAGCGAGGTCATGCACTGTGACGAGCTTGTGCCGTGCTCGGCTGGGTGCCAGCACAAAATCGGTGGCGTGAAAGAGGTCGAGCGGGCCACCGGTAAACCATTCTACGGGTGGCCACGGGCTGTGTAAACGGTGCCACAGGCGCACCATGTTGCGTTCACTCAGTGGCGCTGTATGCAGGGGCAGGGGTGCGCTGGCCCGTTCCTGGGCCGTAACCGCACCTACCACAAAGAGGCGTATATCAAAATCGGGCTTTAGCGCCAGCAATGCTTGAATCTGGCCGCGAATAATCCGGCCAATCCCTGCGCTCTGGCGAATGGCCGGCGTATAGTCAATCGCTATCGATCTCAATGGGCGTACTCAGTCCGCGATAGGTCAACAGTCGGTTGCCAGCGAAATTCCAAAAGAGGACAACGCCAATCGAAAAGAGCTTGGCAAAATTATAGCTGATCGTAAAGCCCAGATGTTCATGGCCCACCAAGCGAATCCAGAAATCGATCAACAAGTGATCAACCGCCGCCAAAATCAGGGTGTTAATGCCCCAACCAATCAAACTGATCAGGACAAATTGGGCCATTTGGCGACCAGCTTGGCGTTGCTTGCTTTCGGGAAAAGTCCATGCGCGATTTAAGAAAAAATTCTGCATGACGGCTGCGCTAAAGCTAAAGACATTGGCAAAGACGGGTCTGAAGCCAAATAATTGCACAAGCACGTTGAGCACCGTAAAATCGGTGACCGAGCCAGCCGCCCCGACAATGGCAAATTTGGCAAAACGCTTGATTTCGCGGTTGCCCCGTGCATAGGTTAACGCTTGATTAATGCTCAAACGCCTTTTTCCTTTCATCGGGCGATGGCCCAGATCTGTTTAGTGTCGCTACATCTAGCGTTTGATCGGGCGCGGCAACGGCAAGCGCCGCCAGCCATAATGCCATTTGCAGATAGATACCTTGCACAAAGAGATTATCAAAAAAATTATGAACGAGACTATGTCCAATCACACCTAGTATACCAATCGCAAGTGCGGCACGCCAGCCATCATGCTGCTGGCGTGCCGCGCGGTGTTGTCGCCACGTCCACCCAATCGCCACCAGCCACAGCAATAGGAACATGCTAAAGCCGATCAGCCCCGTCTCGGCTAGCGTATTCAGATAGATGTTATGTGCATGGCCCAACGCTTCTTCCCAGCGCCCAATGCGCACCGCGGGATAGAGGGTGGCATAATTGCCCGGCCCAATGCCCACCCAAGGCGCTTGCTCCCACATGCGCAGCGCCGCTACCCAATGGGCAATGCGTTCAATCACGGCAAAATTCTCATCCGTCACCGGTTGGTTGAGCACGTCTGTCATGCCGAAATAGGCCGGAATATCTTGCAAGCGCGCCGCAACCGGTGCCGGAATCCACTGGGGCAGCGCACTGCTCACCAGCACGGTCACCACCAGCAGCAACACACCGCCCATGCCGGCCAACAGTGCTTGGCGGCTGCGCAAGGTGAGGACAATCCCGATGCCCACCGCGGCACCCATCCACCCGCCGCGACTCCAACTGGCCAGCAAACCCCCGCCAAGCAAACCAGCGGCAACCGTGTAGAAAAGCGCCCAGCGCAGGAAGGGTAGATTTTGCTGCCACTCCTTTGGCTGATCAGGCGTTTGCATCCACAGATGACGCCATGCCCACAACGCCAGACTGACGGCCACAGGCAAACAAAGCCCCAAGTAGCCAGCATAGGGATTGGGTTGACCGAAACTGCCACTAGCCCGCATAAAGCGCCCCAAGATAATAAACCATTCGGGGCCGATTTGAAAGATAAATTGGTAAAGTCCCAGTAACGCTTGACTAACACCACCGAGTAAGAGCGCTGCAATCAGCCAGTGTACCTGGTGCCGTGGGATCGTCTGGCGTAGTACCAACAAGAGCAGCGCCACTTGGATCCATTTTACCACTTCGACAAGCGCTTCCCCCAAATTTAATGCACCATTTAGTGAAAGAATGAGCGCCGCCACGTAGCCCAACACCGCGCCGACCAGTGGCGAAAAGACGAGCCGTAGCGTACGCCGCCGCACACCATCGATCAACCAGAGCGCCAGCGCAGCCGCGAGCACAATATCGGTCAGGCTCAACGGGCCAATTTTGCTGCCACTGCTCACCGGCAGCGCCACGGCCAATCCCAACCAGATCAGCCACGGCCAGCGCAGCAGCAGAAACCCAATGGTCGCCGCGCCGAGCATACTCGCCACCATCCGTAACGGCAACGTTGCCAATAACCAGGCAATGATGACCAAGCCTAGCCAGGCAACCGTTTTGCGACTACGGTTTTCGAGCTTGCGCTCAGCGTGTGGTGATACAACGATCATGGTTTTCAACACAAAATAGGTACGCACAACTTGCACTGTGACATGTAAAAGTTACAGGGTTGCGTAGATTCACAGTAGACCTGAAGGGTCTTCAAGACCCTTCAGGTCTAGCCAACCGGTACGTAACTGCTAACGAGATTACCGTGCCCGACCCATTCTGTCAATATGCGGGCCTGTTGGGGGCGTATTTCACTTTGGGTATAAATTATAGCACTGGCGAGTAGCGTGTGCTGCGGACGAGCGGGGTGCAGTTTATCAAACCGCTGTGGTCGTCGCTCGTCCCCGGCACACTGCCCAAAAAGTGAAATGTACCCCTTGAATGTCTACAACAATGGCACAGGCAGCCAGATTTGGCGCTATGTCGATGCGGTGGCGCTACTGGCCTGCAATGGGGTAACGGTCACACCGACACCTACCGTTACGATCACCGCAACGGCCATGCCTAGCGCTACGCCAACGCTGATCGCCACGATCCCACCTGAGCTACTCACCGAACATCTCTATTTGCCCGTCGTGTAAAGATGATGATAACAACCTAAGCACGTAGACACCCCAACCAAAAACTTGTGGGTCGTCCGTTGTATATCAATCATGCGCAGGCGGAGAAAATGAATACAGATGCTGCTGAATGAAGGGCACTCAATAACAAAAAGCAGCGCCGGACAATTCATTGTCCGGCGCTGCTTTTGTGATGAGAGCGGAGAGAGAGGGATTTGAACCCCCGAGGGTATTACCCTACGCGTTTTCGAGACGCGCGCACTCAACCGGACTATGCGATCTCTCCCTATGAAACGAACGGGATAACCCTGTTTGTGCTGATAACAAAGCTAGGTGTCCATCTCAATTTGCTGCCATATCATAGCATAGGCTGTTGCAGATGTGCAATTATTGGGTCACCTGACCGAGCATTTCCAGGCGAGCTAATCGTGCCGTTTCGTTGGCTACCAGCCACTCATCTTGAGACAAAACCCGGTGGGCCGCGGCAAAGAAGGGCGCGGCTTGGTGGGCGTCGCCTTGTTGCAAGTAATCTTCGCCCAATTCTTCATAGACATAGCCATCTTCTTCGCCACTGGCTTGCCACTCACCCAATAGTTGAGTCTGGATCGACAGCGCCTTCGCTACCTGGCCCAACATGCGCCGCGTTTTGGCCACGCACCAGCGCGCGATACGTATCTCACGCGCCTGCCCCTGCGCTTCACGGGCCGCAAGAGCCTTGGCGAAATAGGGTAGCGCCGTCGTGTAGTCACCCTGCTCGAAATAGCTCCAGCCCATATTGTTGCTGAGCGATCCCACCCACTGCCTAGCACGCACATCGGTTGTTTGCTCGGCTAGGGCGAGAGCCAGCTGATTCCAGCGTTGTTGTTCAGTGGGCGATTCGATAATGCCCAACATGTGGGCGGCGTCAATCGCATAGAAATCCTCGCCAGCTTGCTGGGCCAACTGCCAGGCTTCTACAAAGAGTGGCTTCGCTACGTCAGCTTGACCAGCAAAATTAAAGACGCGGCCGCGCTCCAGCAAATAACGAATTTGGGCGCGCACTGCTGCGTTATCCAGTGGGTCAGTCAGCATGGCTTGCACCATGTCTAGCGTGGCCTGGGCTTCGTCAAAGTGCCGCTGTAAGCCTTGCGTCCGCGCCAGTTGAGTTAACAACTCGGCCTGCTGGGCTGGCTTATCCAGGAACTGGGGTAATAGGGCGCGAAAACGCGCTTCTGTCGCCGCGGGTTGGTTATAATCCCATAAGTCATCAAAATTGGGTGTCGCTGTGTCGGTGGTTTGCATTGTTGATGCCTCTGACCAGAGCGTTAGGGGCTCCAAGACCCTAACGCTCTCTTATGAATCGATTGCAACCTATGCGCGATTAGCCTTGATCCCACTTGACCCACACTTCGCCTTGGCCTTCGGGAATGGTGAAGGAGATATCTTGGCTATCGCGTTCGCCGTTGCCGTCCAGCACATACATGACATAGTTGCCCGCGACATTGCCGCCTGGAATTTCACCAATGCCAATTTTGTATTCGTAGTTATACGCGCCCAGGGTGCCTTGTTGGGGGCTACCAGCAAGGCTGCGCGCTCCGTCGCTGATTGGCAGCTTTTGCCCATCTTTGAGCATGACTACAAAGTAACTACCCTGGGGTTGGCCGCCATCGACACCGCTATGGACAAAAATCAGTTGCAATTTGATCTCGCTGCCACCATTCGCGGCAAACTTGGGGCCTTCGCGCAACTTGAATTTACAGCCATCACCGCCAATGCTCGCACAGGGATCGCTGGATGGGGCGGGGGGCGGGGGTTGCGGCGTATCGGTGGGCGGCGCAACCGGTGGTGCCGCGGCGGGGGGTGCAGTCGTGGGCACGGCGGCTACCGGCGCGGCTGGTAGATCGGCGGCGACGGGGACGGCTTCGGCATTCGCGGTCGTGGCCAATTCGCCAAAAATCCATGCTTCCTGGCCATTGACACAGCAGATCTGCCACCAATCACCGGCAGCATTCTTGGCAATGATATCAAAAGTTTGATTTGCGTCGGCAGTGCCTACCAAGCCATAAGTGGTGCCAGGGCCGCTGCGCACATTGACGATTTGGCCGCTAATCGTCAACTTGGCTTGGGGGGCCGGTGTATTGGTGGGCTCGGTCTCTGAAGCTGGTTCGGGTGTCGGTTCTGCCGATGTGGGGGCCGGTGTGTTGGTGGGTGGTACCGGCTCGGTGGTGGGGGTGGGCGGCTCGACGGCGGTGGCCGTAAAGGTGGGGACAACTGCCCGCGCGTCGCTGGGGGGCAATGTGGGCGTGGCTTCCGGCCCGATGGAGCCGAAGCCAAAGCAGCCATTTAGGGTCAAAAGCGCGATCAGGCAGGCAACGAGCAGCCCCCCGCTACGCTTGTTTGGTTGATGTCGCATACAATTCTCCACGGTTACAACAGATCTTCTGGTTAGTAATGGACAAACCATTTAAAAGTCATACAAATAAGCTTGGTAATACACGAGAGCGTATATATGATTTTTAAGGGTTTTATCTTTAAGCAGCGCTATTGTACCAATGTTCACGCGCTTTGACACATCTTTGGCCCGTTGGGTAGCCCGTTGGTTGATTGGCCCACAGACCAACCAACCATTGCTGGGCGAATTGCTAGCGAAAACGCGGCGCAACTTGTTCGGCAAAAAGGCGCAAGCTGGCTTCATCGGGCGTATCCATAAACCAGAGCAGGAAATGGGTGATCTCCAGATCAATATACATTTGTAACCGTTGCGCAACTTCATCGGGCGTGCCAACAATCTGCGTGTCCGTCAATTTGGCGGGTAGTTCGTCCGTTTTGCCATCGAGAAAGGCTTGTATATCGCTATCTATCGCTACGGGTGCTGCGCCCAGATCGATCATCTGTTGCAGTTGCTGGCGCACACCCGCATGATCGGGCGCAACCAGAATCTGGATCTCCAGGCTTTTTTCAAGTTCCGCCGCGGTGCGCCCTTCGGCGCGGCACGCGGCATCCAACGCGGCCAGGCGGCGCTGCAATTCGGGCATGGTTACGGGCACTGTGTTCCATCCCTGGCCATAACGCGCACAGGCCGCCAGCACTGGTGCATGGGCTTCGCCAAACCAGATCGGGGGATAGGGTTGTTGAACTGGTTTGGGCGTGCAAGTTGCTTCGTGTAGTTTATAGTAGCCATTGTCAAAGTTGATTGGCCCCTCGGCTTGCCAGAGCGCCAAGGTGGTTTCCAGCCCGGCCACCACTTCAACCATGCGTTCTTCCATCGTTTCGGGGTAGTGCAGACCATAGGCCAGATGCTCGGCCCGGCCATAGCCGCCATCGACGAAATAGATAAACCGCCCGCCACAAAGTTGATCCAAGGTCGCGATCATTTTGGCCGCCAGCGCCGGGTTGCGAAAGAAATGCCCCTGGTGGATCATGCCCAGCTTGGCCTGTTGCGTGGAGCCAGCCAGCGCGGCCAGCGTGGTCCACCCTTCCATGATGGCATTTTCATGGCCCAACATTAAATGGTCGGCCACCCAGAGTGAATCATAGCCCAGTTGATCGGCCAGACGCGCGATCTGCATCGTGGTGGCAACGTCGAGTTTGGCATAGTTCGGTGTGCGAAAGAAGCGTCCACCTGGGTAGGCAAAGATTGGGACGCAGAAGCCGAATTGAATGGCTGACATGAAAACGAATCTCCTTACTGAAATGTGAGTTTGGGCGACTGGCCTGTGCCGCCATTGTACTATAAGCGGGGGATGGGTTGCCATCCTCGATCGGATTGCCACCCAACACCTGCTTCACTCTTCCACAAGCACAATCTCGCCGCTCGATCCATCGACGCGAATCCGCTGGCCGCTTTTGAGCCGTTTGGTGGCTTCATGCACACCCACCACGGCAGGAATGCCATATTCGCGCGCCACCACCGAACCATGTGTCATCAACCCGCCCACTTCCATGACCAGCCCACCGGCAGCCAAGAAGAGGGGTGTCCACGCTGGATCAGTGCCTGGGCAGACAAGGATTTCCCCTGGCGCAAGCTGGGCATCATGTGGATCAAAGACGACATGCACAATCCCTTCGACGACGCCTGGCGAAACCGGGCTGCCGCTGATGACGCCGGCGCGGTCGCCCTTGCGCGCGCGCAACCCTTCATAAAACGCCCGTCCATCACTCAACAATACGCGTGGGATCTGGTTACGCAACTTTTCACGGTCATAGATGGCGCGGCGTTCTTTGACCAAGGCTTGCCAATCAATCGCATAGCCAGCGGCCAATGCCTGTAGCTCTTTGCGGTGTAGAAACATCAGATCATCGGCGCGGTTGAGCACGCCCTGGGCAACCAATTCCTCCCCGCTCTCTAGGAGTGCGGCGCGCACGATACCAAAAAGATTCATAATAAAGAACTTGGGACTTTCGCGTAGCCCAGCCAAGGCACGCATGCGTTTTGCCAGCCAAGGTACCAATTGCGCTTTCAAGGCTCCATTCGGCTGCTGGCGTAGTGTGATCACCAAATCATCTAGTACGGCCTGGGCTGCGGCTTCCCCCCGTTGAAAGACGACATCGGGCGCAAGTGCAGGGTCATCAATGTGCAGATAGCTTTGCAGCATCTGCATCACCTGCACCGGATTTTCGCGCCAGCGTATACGCCCGAAGTCGATCTCGGCCAGACCGCGCATGCCATACTTGGCCAGGAAAGCAGCGACAGCGCGCTGGGCAACGGCCGGCAAGGCGTTCGCCAGATACTGTTCCGCCAGGAACGCGGCATCATGCGTTTGGACAAAGGCAAAGGCGGCTTGATCGCCGCGGATCAGTTGTGCCGTCTGCCAAAGCATCAAATCCATTTCGGTCGTGACATTGTGGGGTAGGCCGCGCGCAATCTCCAATGCGCGGCGTTGACCAGCTTGGGTGGCGGTAAAGGCCGCGTCGGCCCAGGCGATCAACCGATTCATGGCTATCAGCCCTGGCGCGACTCTGGGAACCAGATTGGGTACAGCAAATTGAAAGCCATCGCCGACAATTTGCTCGAAAAGCGCTACGCGTTCGGCTAGCGTGGTCGCTGCCGCCATTTGCGCCTGCGCTTGGGCAAGCCTTGTCTCGACCAGATCTTGCACGGCTTGCCGTTGCGCGTCTGGATCGCGCACGGTGCGCACCAAGGTGGGCAAAAGTGTGCCGACAAAACTCACCATGCGCCGCAGGGTTGCTGGCTGGGGCGGGCCACCGGCGGCAAAGGCTGCTTCGGCCAGCAAAGAGTCAACTGCCTGACCGATACTCGGTTCGATCACCCCCAATACCTTGCGCACGCCTTGCCGCCCCACGCGATTGCGCAGCACTGCCGTTGTGCGCACCCACAGGCGCTCGCCAGCCGCCAAGAGCAGCGATTGCGTTTCTAGCATATAAGCAAAATCAAAGAGGCGCGCGCCGCCGGCAAAGACAATCTGAATCGCATCTTGGCCCAGCGGCGTCATGGGGTCGAGCATGCCTTGGATTGCGCCAAAGGAGAAATAGACTTGAATCGGCTCGGGAAAGGTGGCCTGGGGCAGCGGATAGAGCGACGTAATCGGCCGCGCTTGCAGCAGATAGAGTTTGTCATCAGCCCAACCCCATTCAATATCCTGTGGCGTGCCGTAGAGTTCGGCAACGCGTTGGCCCAGCGCGGTCACTTGCTGAATGACGGCGTCGGGCAATGCCTGTTGCGCGGCGACATCGGCCTGCTGGGTGATGGTGCCGCCGCCGATTTGACTTCGAATGGTCAACGCTTTGGCCCCCAAGGTTTTTTGCACAATACGGCCTGTGTTGCTCTCTACAATATAATGATCCGGCTCGACTTGGCCAGAGACAAGCGCTTCGCCCAGACCAAAGGTGGCATCGATTACCGTTTCTGTGCGGTTGCCGGTCAATGGATTGGCCGTAAAGAGGACCCCCGACACTTCACTCTGCACCATCATTTGCACAACGACCGACAGCGCCACTTCTGCCTGCCCAATGCTGTTGCGGCTGCGGTAGCCTATGGCGCGCGCGGTCCATAAACTGCCCCAACAGTTAACCACGGCTGCCAGCAGCGCGTCATTGCCCACTATGTTGAGATAGGTATCCTGCTGGCCGGCAAATGACATCTCTGGCAGATCTTCCGCCGTGGCCGACGAGCGCACGGCCACCGGCGACTGGTCCAGATTTTCATACGCTTCCCACAGCGCTAGCGTTAGTTCCTCCGGCACAACCCCGGCACTAAAGGCCTGGCGAATTTGTGCCGAGACTCGTTCCAACGCCGCGGGATCATCCAACGGGATGCCCTGCAACGCGACGCGAATGTGCTCGTCCAGATGATTCGTTGTGACAAAGTTTTGATATGCGTCGGTTGTCACCAAGAAACCGTCGGGCACAGGAAAGCCGGCACGCGCCAACTTGGCTAGATTAGCGCCCTTGCCGCCTACGCTGGATAATGTCACCTGAGCATTGTCGAGAGGCACAACCGATTTTGTTGTCACCTCTTTTGTTTTTACTTGCGTTATCATTTGCCTCTCCTTGATTTTACTGTATAAATTTCGCAGCCCATTGATCAATGGGCTGGATTTGTGCTGAATTCGTCACCGCCATGCAGCAGCCCATACACCAATATGGTGACCAGATCATCCACTGTGCCGATCTGTTGGGCATAGGGCGCAGGCAGCTTAGCGAGCAGCATGCCAGAGATGTAAAAGCCTAAAAGTGTACCAATGAAAATGCGAATAATCGTCATGGGCGGCAGGGGGCGCAGGCGCGCGTCAACTGTAACCAAGCGTTGCGTAAAGGTCATCACCTTGGGCAATAATGCATCGAATAGTTCTGGCAGATGCGCGCCTTTAAAATCGAAGAGTTCAATGATAAAGAGATTGAGTAACTCTGGCCGGCTGGCCAGTACATTCATAAATTGGGTGGCGGCGTTGTACAGTAATGCTTCCAACGTTGCTCCTTCGGTCTTTGCCAACCCCGGTAACACAACGTTGATCGGGTGATAGGCCAAAATGACGGCCTTTAGAATTTCTTCTTTGCTGCTGAAATGATTGTAAATACCCCCGACCGCCACCCCGGCGGCGTCGGCGATCTGGCGCATAGATGCACCGTGGTAGCCATGTGCCGTAAATTGCTGTAAAGCGGCTTCCAGCAGCCGGTCACGAGTTAATTGGCCTTTATTGGGTTTGATTGCCATAAGTCTCTATTGTTTACAATCTCAGCATGATTAACGCATGTTACGCAGCCATCGGGTGAGAACGGGTAGGGGCATGCGGTCGGCGGCGAAGCGAATTTCGTCTCTCTACAAAGCTTCGTGCATCGCCCACCTCGTGCCCGGCTTGCGCAGATGCCCCTACGAGGCTAGATATCTTATTCCTGATAATGTTTAATGAACGAACGTTCGTTCATTTATTAATAATTTATACCTTTTTTGCGCCAATGTCAAGACCCAATGTAACAACGGATATAATTCGCTATTTCAATTTAATTTCACGATAGCGCGCAACGTGTGCCGGGGACGAGCGACGACCACATCGTTTTGACAAACTGCATCCCGCTCGTCCCCGGCACACTTCTTCCAATTTGAAATACGTTGAAATACACCCTTTAACCATGGTTTCTCGCTCGATGCTGGGTTGCGTTTTGAAGCAAATGTACCCTAATTCTGTAAGTTACCCTGTGCAATCTCGCGACTTCATTTCTTGCCAATTTGATGATACACTTCTCCTATCATTTTCCAACCACAATCGCTACCCTACAGCAATTATAAATTCGAGATAGGAATCAAGAATACAGACTGAAAGGCGAACATTCAGAGAAAAAAGAAGCAGGAGGCAAAGAATGTTCGAAACGATAATCGCAGCAATGAAAAGCA
>DAOTTR010000688.1:0-2703 GCA_034437715.1 Caldilineaceae bacterium | reverse complement strand
ACGAACGGCGAATGATATTTGAAGAACAATCCAAACATATCCACATTGGACTTCAATATTTGCCCGCCATCGCCCGACGGCTTCATCACTGCCGCGATTTGGGAGAGAGCGAGCCGTTCAGCGGGGTACCCGCCGCCGAATCATCCATTGCTTTGAGGATCGGCTTGCTTGACAAACGGCTCAATGATAGCGAGAATATACTCACAATTCCCCATGTTTTTCTTTCAAGGGGGCGCGCTGTGATGGCGCTAACGTAGCTATCGGGCCGTGATTTGCTATGGTACTCCGATTCACAATGCCAACTCTCCAAATTCAATTGTTTGGGAACTTCCATCTGATCTACAACGGCGAACCGGTGCCAGCGCCGAACCAGGTACGTTTGCAATCTTTGCTGGCCTATCTGATCCTGCACCCGACTACACCGCAGATGCACCAGCACCTCGCCACTCTCTTCTGGCCGGAGGCGAGCGCGCAGATAGCCCACATCAATCTGGAGCAGCTCTATCAGGAATTGATCTACATTTTGCCTGCTGCCGAGCAGTGGCTCCTGCGCACGCCGGACTCCTGGCAGTGGCAGTCTGATGTCCAGGTTCACCTTGATGTGACTGCCTTTGAACAGGTGCTAACCCAGGTCGAAGGTGCTGCCGCGCCCGGAGGACACCCGCAGCAGCGGCGTGCTGGGCTGGAAGAAGCCGTCAATCTGTACCAAGGGGACTTGCTGCCTGCTTGCCCAGATCTATGGATCATGCCACTGCGGGAACGGTTGCGCCGGCAGTGGCTGGAAAGCTTGCGCCAGTTAGTCGGCCTGTTGGAAGGTCAAGGCGACTATCTGGCTGCCGTCGCCCAGGCGCGACGTCTCTGGCAACAGGACCCCCTGGCTGAGGCCGAAGTTCAACGACTGGTTCATCTGCATGTCCTGCATGGCGAGCGGGCTGGTGCATTGCAGTCGCTCCAGCGTCGTCTGGAAGCCGCTATTCGTGGACGAGGCGGTCTGGTCCTCATCGAAGGTCCCGCTGGTATCGGCAAGACATCCTTGGCTTTGGCCTGCCAGCAACATGCGCAGACTCTAGGAGCCGTCTTTACAGTGGCCCATTGCCACGAACGAGGCGTGTTGCCGCCATTCCTGCCCTGGCAAGAACTGTTGACCGCCCTCGAACCCGCCGTAACTTTGGACCTTCGTTCGTTGCCCGAACCCTTTGGCCATGCCGCACCAGTCCAGTCAGCCCAGCAACTCATGCGCACCATTACCGCCTGGTTACGGACTGCTGCGGCAGAGCAGCCCCTCGTCCTGCTCCTAGACGACCTGCACTGGGCGGACCCAGATTCACTCGATCTGCTTGACTTTGTAACCCGCCAACTTGCCGATACAGCGCTCCTGGTCATCGCGACCTATCGCTCCGAAGAGATCCACTGGGACCATCCCCTCTACCAGATGCTGCCTGGCTTGCAGCGCAACCGGCCGGTGGAGGTGATCCGGCTGGCGTTGCTCAGCGTGGATGACACGGCGCGGCTGGTCGAGGCATATCGCGGGCCGTGCAGTCCGCGTTTGGCCGCTTATCTTCACGAACGCTCCGAAGGCCATCCCCTGTTTCTGGTGGAACTTCTCAACGATCTCGTAGACCAGAAGCTGCTAACCCAGGATACGCTCGGACGTTGGTCACCGCCTACCCAGCCTGTTCCTATTCCACCCTTAGTACAGCAACTGATTTCGGGACGAGTGGTGCGGCTGGGCGAAGCGGCGGAAGCGTTCCTTGTCATGGCAACCGTGGTTGGTGAGCGCTGGGATCTGGCTGTGGTAGAGGGCGTGCTGGCGTGGCCGGAGGACGCGCTGCTCGCCGTGCTAGACCAAGTGATGGGGGCGCATCTGGTGGCTGTTGTCGACGAGCGTAGGGAGCGCTATCGTTTTACCCACGGCCTCATTCGCGAAGTTCTCTACCACCGCCCCGTGGGACGCCGACGCAAACATCTGCATGCGCGCATTGCCGAACTGCTTGAAGCACGCATAGTTCCTGACACCAGTCTGACAGCAATGGCGCGCAACGAACAGATTGCGGAACTGGCTTATCACTTCTATGCCGCCGAACAATGGGACAAAGCCCTGCACTATAACCGCGCGGCGGGCGATGCCGCTGGACCACGTTACGCTGCCCACAGCGCCCTGCAATTCTATGCACAGGCACTCGACGCTGCGCTCAGAACATCAATTACAGTCGGCGCCGACGTGCTGCTTGCCCTCTACGAACGGTTGGGCGAAGCGCATACCATCCTCAACCACAAGGAACAGGCTGAAGTTGCCTTCACCCACATGCTAGAGTCCGCCCGCAGCGCCAACGAAAGACAGGCCGAGAGCCGGGCGTTGTGCCAGTTGAGCATCCTTCAGGGCTGGCTGAATCGCTTAGACCAGGCGCGCGACACTGGTAATGCTGCCCTGCTCCTAGCAAGACAGGTTGGCGATCCCCACTTACTCGCGCTCACGCATTTCAATCTCGGTCATATGGATGTGATCAGCGGTGAACTGGCCCGTGCCCTGCCTCATTTGCAGCAGGCGGAACAGTTAGCGCGCACGGCCGATGCACCCAGTGTTTTGGCGCGCAGCCTGCAAAATCAAGCCTACGTGATGACCTTTACTGGTCGCTATGCTGAGGCCGAACGCTTGGCCGCAGCAGCCGTAGAATGGGCGCAAGCCGGCAGTGACGCCTTAAC
>DAOTTR010000687.1:0-13418 GCA_034437715.1 Caldilineaceae bacterium | reverse complement strand
TGCATCCGTGCAGACCATCTACTCCTCCAGCTTTTTTTTGCTGGTTAGTTTAGCGGCTCTGCCTCACCATTGGGCAAATGTAATTGTCGTTATTGGGTAAGTATAATTGTCGTTGACCGCGATCCCGACACGAAACAGATAGTCAGCCAGATAGGCCACCGCCGTCTCGCCATAGCCAACCGACTGGCTGTGGACAACCCACGCCTGTCGCCAAGCCGCCGACGGAATCTGATGATAGAGACCTGCTTTCTTCAACCCATCGCGCATCTTGGCGCGGAAGAGCTTGGACAACGGCTCCACGCGCACAAAGAAGTGGTTGCGTGCCGGTAACCAGCGCTCGTTGACAAAGTCAAGCCCACCGCCCGGTACCAAGAAATGGACATGGGGAGGGTAACCCAAATCCCGTTTCCACGTATGAAGGACGCCAATTGCCCCAACCTGACCACCCATGAACCGCGGATCAGCCGCCAACGCTTGCAATGCTTCGCGCCCAAGGGGCACCCGACAACGGAAGAGTAAGTTATAGACGACCTGCTGATTGGCATAAGCAACGGCCCGTACTTCTTGGGGGAGGGTGAAGGTGATGAGGAAGTAGGGAACTGGGAGCAGGATTGCCTGTTGTTGCGCCAACCACTCTTCAGCTTTGTCGAGCTGACATTGATTACAATGACGGTTCCGGCATGAGTGATAGCTGTAGACAACTTCGCCACAGGTATCACGCTGGTAGAGATGACCCCCCAGCGCTGCCGTGCGACAGTGCTCAATACACCACATGACACGTAAGTGGCTGGGCAAGAGTGTGTCGCCCCCTTGTTCGCGATAAGCCGGACCATACTGTTGGAAAATGGTTGCCAGCGTTACCATTGTGCTGGTGGCTCCTCCTCCGCGGGCCACGCTGGCGCAGTCAAGAGCGGGCTCATGCGTTGGTCAATCAACTCACCGGCAACGGTTTCTGCATTGCGGGTCAGGTGCGTATACTGTGCCGTGGTCGATAACGAACGATGGCCCAGCCACTGCTGGATGAGGCGTAAATTTACCCCAGATTCCAATAGATGCGTTGCCCAGGAATGGCGCAAGGTGTGAACCGTTGCTGCTTTTTGAATGCCAGAAAAACTTCAGACCACAGATCGCCTGATTGACACTACTGCGCGATAGCCGTTTCTCATTGGTGAGATACAAAAAGTAGGTTCGTAACTCTTCAGCGGTAATCTGTTCGGGCGCTTTTCCTACCTACCGCACCAGTTTTGTTACCGCTTGCAGATAACTCTCCTGTGTGCGTTCGGCATAACGCCGCAACTGCATCTCTTCCACCATTCGTTGGCGTAATTCATTCATCATTTCTCTCCTGTTCTATTCAACCTACACAAATTCCAGGAGAGGATCGTCTATCACTTTGCCCTTTCTTTCAACTTCGGTTGCACACCAAGGTTACTCTGTTGAAGATACAAAAAAAGCGGGATACGGACTGTGCGTTCAGTCCCTATCCCGCTGCCGCTAGGCTTAGTTCAACTAAGTTTCTACCGGTGTTCGTCTATATCCCCGCATATCCTGTGTTGCTATACAGTGTCCGTCTATAAGGATAGTAGCCGCTTCCACCTATTGTTACAAAAGTCGTCCGTATAATATCCTTTGCAAAACGAAAATCTAATCAATCTTTTGCCACTTTTGTGTGGAGGTGGTGTTTTCTATCAACACAAATCAATTATAAATCTGGCGGTAGCCCGGACCAGACGCAGTGGGCACTGGCAAGTCCACCGATTGGAGAAGCGTAGCTTACCCCTTTGGTGTGACTTCAAACATAAGTTGGGAACGATAGAAACAAACATTAAATTCCAGAAAGAAATTAACTTGACCGAGCAATAGTGGGATTTGTTCCGCTTCTGTCCATGCAAATGCGAGTCGGACAGGTGGGAATGGATCCACGATGGCAGAGACAAGCAACAAACGTGCCTCATATTGGGCTAAATTGCCAGTGAGTTGCAGTTTCATTGTTTGTTGTTCCCAAACTTCACCCAGTTCAATGCCAACGCGAAAAGGCAATACATTGACGGCTGCGCCTGTATCCAACAACCCTGCTGTGACCGTGGTTTGGCCTCGACCTATCAAGGTCAAAGGTAAATAAGGGCGTAAGCTGGCTTCGCCCAGTATACTATCCGCCGCAACAAAGGGATAACGTTGTGCATTAGGCACGGTCTACTCACCTTTTGCCTCTGCTAATGCTTTAAGCATGGTTTCTGCTGCCTCAAATGCATCATAAGGCGACCACACAGGATAGGCAACACCTGGTTGAATTAACTCTGTTTCCGCTTGGGCAAGCTCTGAGACTAAAAACTGAATCACGTACAGTTTTTCGGAGCGTTTCAGTTCCCGTAATACGGGGAATAATTGAACAAGCTCTGTAGACATTTTTCCTCCCTTAATTACAGTGTTCAAGGATCTGTGGCTACAGATGATTATAGCATAATCAGCATGAATTGAGCGTCCCATAGGTGACTGGCACAGCCGAACTATGCTTTGGATGTGATTCAGTTTTGGCGAAGTGTGCGGGGAACGTGCGGGATACAATTTGTCAAGCCGGTATGCTCTTCGCGCGTTCCCGGCACACGTTGCTCGCTCCACAGAAAACACGCCCGCTCAGAGAATTTGATTCAGGAAAAGTTTGGTGCGCTCGTGTTGGGGATTGGTAAAGAAAACCTCTGGGGTGGCGACCTCAACAATCTCGCCGGCGTCCATAAAGACCACCCGATCCGCCACTTCGCGCGCAAAGCCCATCTCGTGGGTGACCACGAGCATGGTCATGCCCGAACGCGCCAACCCTTTCATCACATCCAGCACTTCCTTGATCATTTCAGGGTCGAGCGCCGAAGTCGGTTCGTCAAAGAGCATGATCTTGGGTTGCATGGCCAAGGCGCGCGCAATCGCGACGCGCTGTTGCTGGCCACCCGAAAGTTGCCCCGGATATTTGGCGGCCTGCTCTGGAATGCCAACGCGTTGCAACAGTTGCTGCGCCAGGGCTTCGGCTTCTTTTTTACTCTTCTTGCGCACCTGGATTGGGGCCAAGGTGATATTTTGCATAATGGTGAGGTGGGGAAAGAGGTTGAACTGCTGAAAGACCATGCCCGTCTCCTGACGGATCGCCTCAATGTTGCGCACATCGTGGGTCAGTTCAATGCCATCGACCACAATCTCGCCCCGTTGGTGCTCTTCCAACCGATTGATCGTACGGATAAAGGTGGACTTCCCCGAACCGGATGGACCACAAATCACAATTACTTCGGCGGTACTCACTTCCAAATCGATCCCGCGCAAGGCATGATAATTGCCATACCACTTGTGTACATCCCGACAACTAATCATCGGCTTGCCCAACGTGCCATTTTCGCTCATTGTTTCAAACTCCCATACAAATGTGACTTGTTGGTGCTTCGTCATTAGTCATTAGCCATTTGTTATTAGCTATTGATTATTGGTTATTGGTCGTTATTGTAATAATCAATAATCAACGACTAATCGCTAATAATCAATAGACTTATCGCTCGCCAACACCCAGTGTTCGTTCCAATCGCCGACTTGCATAAGTCATGGCATAACAGAATATCCAGTAGATCATGCCGATGAAAATGTAAACTTGTTGGTGATTGCCCAGCCAGTTGGGGTTGTTCACAACCGCCCGCCCAATCCCCAGCAGATCCAACATGCCCGCAATCGCCACCAGTGAGGTATCTTTGAAGAGACCAATAAATTGGCCCACCAAAATGGGCACGACGGCGCGCAACGCTTGGGGAAGAATAATAAACAGGGTCGTCTTGAAGGTGCTTAGTCCCAACGCACTGGCGGCTTCATATTGCCCTTTGGGAATCGATTGCAGACCGCCCCGCACATTTTCCGCGGTGTAAGCCGCCGAGAAGAGGGTGATGGCGACGAGTGCCCGGATGACCCGATCAATGGTCGGCGTGCCAGGGGGCAAGAAATATTGTAACATGGCCTGCCCCATAAAAAGTAAGGTAATCAGCGGCACGCCACGAATAAACTCGATATAGATCACACTCAGTAGACGAAATGCCGGGAAGTTCGATTGACGCCCCAATGCCAAAAGCACACCCAGCGGAAAAGAGAGGACAATGCCAAAGACGGCCAGAAAGAGCGTCAGCAGCAGGCCACCCCACAGATTGGTCATTACCACGGGCAGCAAGAGCGGTGGCTCGCCGATGCCGCGCAGGATAAAGGGTACGGCTAGCAGCGCCAGCACCCACAAATAGCCAGCAAAACCCTGCCAACGCTGCGGCCAGAAACGCCCAACGGCATACGCGACCAACATAATCGCCTCGCCCACCAGCAGATTCATGCGGTTAAAGGTGGTGATAAAAGGAATCAAGGCGAGCAGGGCAGGAATCAACAACACAAAAAAGGTGATCGGTTGGATCTTGCGCAGCCAGAGCCCCCAGCTAAAGCCAGCCAGGCCAAAGAGCAGATACAGACAAATCCACAGCCGGCTGACCGCTTCCTCTGGGTAGGAACCACGCAAAACCAGCGTAAAGTTGGCGGGAATCACCGCCCAACTGGTGCTGAAAACCCAGGTCAGCAGCGGGCGCAGAATGAGATAGAGAAAGCCCAACGCCAGCAGCGTCAAAATCGTATCGGTTACGCTGCCAAAAAGATTTTTGCGGAGCCACCCCAAGAGCCCATAGCGCTGCATAGGTGGGGCAAGCAGACGCGTCTCACGTGTCGTTACGGCAGTTGCCATTCAAAACTCCTTAGCGCTCGATCAGTTTAATCCGCCGGTTATAGAAATTCATGATCAGCGAGGTGCCCAGGCTGAGGGCAAGATAGACACCCATGATCAGGATGAAGACCTCGATCTCGCGGCCCGTTTGGTTACGGATGGTATTACCGGCAACGGCAAAGAGATCCGGATAGCCCACGGCAATTGCCAGCGATGAATTTTTGGTCAGGTTTAGATATTGGCTGGTCAACGGTGGGATGATCACGCGTAACGCCTGGGGAAAGATCACCAGCCGCAGCGTTTGAAAACCCGTCAAGCCGAGGGCCGAGGCGGCTTCACGCTGCCCCTTGGAGACAGCCTGAATCCCCGAACGCACAATCTCGGCAATAAAGGCTGCCGTGTAGATGGCAAGGCCAGAGAGAATTGCCATAAACTCCGGGCTGAGGACCCGTCCACCGCTGGTGTTGAAGCCTGTCAATTCCGGGAAGGAAAAGGTGAGTGGCTGAGGCAAGACGAACCAGCCAACCGTCGCGATAGTCACAAAGATCAACAGGGTCCACAGACTAACGATCGGCATCCGTCCTGTGCGTTTGCCAATCTGCACCAGCACGATCCCCACTAGGATTGCCAAGGCAAATCCACCCAACAACACATACAGATAGCGCGGCCAACTATCGGTCGGGATGCCCCAGGGTACGGCAACGCCCCGTTGGCTAAAAAAGACTGGCCCAAACATGATCGCTTCCTGCACGCGCGGTAGCTTGAGAAAGACAGCCTGTGACCAGAAGATCAGGAGGAGCAAGAGCGGAATATTGCGGAAGATATTAATGTACAGGCCAGCAATGCTATTGACGAGGAAATTTGCCGAGAGGCGCATGACCCCAATCGCGACCCCCAGCAAGGTGGCGAAGACAATACCCAACACAGCCACGATCAATGTATTGAGCAACCCCACCAGAAAGGCGGTTGCATAGGTACTCTCGCGACTATAGGGAATTAAAAACTCTTTGATATCAAAGCCAGCGGTCTGATCCAGAAAGGCAAAACTGATGGGGTTATTGCCAAAGCGCACAGTCAGCGCAGCCATGAGATTGCTATAGAGGAAATAGAACGCCCCGGCGACCGCGGCGACCACCAGCACCTGGCTCAGGATGGAAAGAATGCGCTCGTCGCGCCAGAAAGGGGGGCGGCCATGCCCAGAGAAGCCAAGTTCTTTTTGCATCAGACAAAGCCCTTCAGCGATTGGAGAATGGTCAATGGAAGCGAGAGACGAGAGACAGCGATGGTCTCTCGTCTTCCCACTTAGCCGTTTACCGAATTGGCGGTGCGTAGAGGATGCCACCCTCGGTGTAGAGGGCGTTCAGACCGCGTGGTAGGTTGAAAACCGTGTCGGGGCCCAGGTTGCGATCATAGATCTCGCCATAGTTGCCCACCAACTTAATCGCATTGTAGGCCCAGTCATTGCTCAGGCCAATCTTGAGACCGAAATCGCCTTCCACACCCAGCAAGCGGCGGATATCAGGATTCTCAGAGGTGCTGCGCATATCATCGACATTGGCCGATGTAATGCCCTGCTCTTCGGCCAGGATCAGCGCATAAACCGTCCAGTCGATCAGCGCATTCCACTGATCATCACCTTGGCGCACCATCGGGCCCAGGGGCTCCTTGGAGAGGGTTAAATCCAAGATTACGTGGGCATCGGGTTCGGCCAACACACTTTGGCGTGAAACCAAGCCAGATTTATCCGTCGTCCAGGCATCACAGCGCTCTGCTTCGTAGGCGGTGGTCACTTCATCGGCAGTTTCAAAGACTACGGGTTCATAGGTGAGACCCGCCGCCGCCATTTGGTCGGCCAGGTTTAGCTCGGTGGTGGTACCGGTCTGCACACAGACCGAAGCGCCATCCAGGTCGGCTAATGTTGCCACACCGCTGTCCTTGCGCACCATAATGCCCTGACCGTCATAGAAGGTCACAGGGCCAAAGTTGGCACCCAAGTCGGTATCGCGCGACATGGTTTGGGTCGTGTTGCGGAAGAGAACATCCGCTTCACCACTGGACAACACGGTGAAACGCTCTTGCGCGGTGGTGGGGCGAATCTCAAAAGCGGTGGCATCACCAAAGATGGCAGCAGCCACAGCTTTACAAAAATCGACATCAAACCCAGAGAAATTGCCGGCCTCATCCAAAAAGCCAAAGCCAGGCACGGCTGCATTGCCAACGCAGATCAGGCGGCCGCGATCTTGAACAATTTTCAGCGTGGATTCACCCGCTTGGGCAGCAGGCGCGGCCGGTGCTGCTGCCGCGGGCGCAGCCGGTGCCGCCGCCGCGGGTGCGACGGTCGGTTCAGTGGCGACTGGTGTGGGGGCTACGCCAAAACAGGCCGCGAGCACCATACCCAGCACCATAGAAAAAACTAGGCCAATGTAGTAGATCTTTGGTCGT
Source organism: Caldilineaceae bacterium (assembly GCA_034437715.1). Lineage (GTDB taxonomy): Bacteria > Chloroflexota > Anaerolineae > Caldilineales > Caldilineaceae > JAHBVH01. The sequence continues at coordinate 6,253 of DAOTTR010000687.1, read as the reverse complement.
ACTTGCATTTTTACGATTCTCCTTGCATTCATAGTAAATTGTGTAGGTAACAGATCACACAACGAAGATTGAGCACCAGAAAGTTACTTTGGCGAACGCCTACCCAAAACCTGCTGACCAAGTTGGTTTTTAGCAAAATTGCTATCGCTCCTTGGTTTTGGATCAGCATTAGAGCACATTCAATTGCTGGTGCATTCATACAGCTGGTGACAGTAGTGGAACTGCCAATACTAGCCAACACATGCTGCGTCAGCCGGAGTAAAAAGACTATAGCATGATCTCGCAGGGCTGTCAAAAAATTTAGGTGAGGCATCTTGTAAGCGCCTCAAGTTTGGTTAATGGGCAGATTTGCGCTATAATCCGCCCTAACACAACCTACTTTGTGGCTAGCAATTGTTGTTATCATTGTAGTGGCAAGTCTATGCAAGTAAATTGTGTAAGTTGCATAAACAAGTTTACAAGTAGATGCTAGATCATCATAGTCAGTCGATCATACATAGGCGGTGGCGGCAAACTTAACGACCGACCGACAGGAACAGAAACGCTGATTTGGTTTTGGAGATAACTGTATGTCCAGTGACTTAATTAATAGTATTGCCACGACTGTTGGCGTGATTGTCGCCGTTCTCGGCGCTTTTCTTTTTGCCTTCTGGATCGCCATGGGGATCTGGACTTTTAACGACATTCGGGCGCGCAGCCGCGATTGGCTAGCCATTCTGCTGGCCTGTGTGCTGGTGTTGATTTTCCCAATTGTCGGTCTGGTGCTCTACTTGATGATTCGCCCGAAGCATACGCTGGCCGAGGTCTATGATCGCGCCTTGGAAGAAGAAGCGCTCCTGCGCGAGATCGAAGAAACACTGGCTTGTGGCACCTGTGGTGTGCCCGTCAAAGAGGGTTGGATCTTTTGCCCCACTTGTCATCACCAACTGCAACACGCCTGTGTGAACTGCAAGCAATTGGTCCGCAATGAGTGGGAAATCTGTGTCTTCTGTGGTACAGCCCAGCAACCGGCAGCCCAATCCTTTACACCGCCAGCCCAGCAAATTGTTGTCCCCGCGGCCAACGCAACACGCACCAATTCAAATCTTTTTACCCGCCGCCCCACCCCCGTTTCTGCGGAAGTTGAAGTGGATGATAACTTCTACCGCCCAGCAAGCGTCTCAGAGTAGCAAGAACAGACATCAGACGAGACATCAGACGCGAGACAAGGTCTACTTGTCTCCTTGTCTCCCTATTCTTTCTCCTCTGCCCCCACCGATACATCTACCCGGAAATGTTTGGTCAGTTCATTTACCAGGCGGTCGCTGATCGAGCAGAGATCATTCGGAAAGGCTAGTTCATAGCGTTGACCGTTTGATTCGAGCACAATAAAGAAGCGGTCGCGCCCGCGCGGGTCGCGTACATGATCATAGATGCCTTTCAAGCGGTACTTATCGCGCTCCAGATCACCACTCCGCCGGAAGGTGATGTGCAGGTGGCGTTCATTGGCGCGCGGTTGTGCCTGACTACTAGGCGCGCGGCCATTTCTGTGTCCACCATTGCTTTGGACCTCACCGTTATTACTACCATGACTGCCATTGACAGGAGCTTTCCCGCGCTCGCCGCTGGTCGGTTGGGCCGTTGACATGGGTGGGCGCTTCTCGTCGCGCTTCACGGGATCTGGCTTGGGCTGGTCATGATCGGGATTGGCATGTGCGCCATTGCCATTGCTTGGCGCGGCATGACCATTGGCAGCTTGATCGAGCGCAGCGCTCAATGAACCCGTCACGCCGAGGCGATTGTTGCCTTCGGGCTCCACCGCGGCGATTGTTGTCTCGGCCACGGCGGCAACTGGTTCTGCGGCCGGCGCTTCAGCAATTTCCTCGATCACGACTGCTGCGGCGACGACTTCTACACCGGCCTGTTCTACCAATGTATCTGTCTCGTCATCCTCTAAATCATCCTCTAAATCATCCACCAGATCGTCCTCTAGATCGTCCTCTAGATCGTCCTCTAGATCATCCTCTAGATCATCCAATGCATCATCCATCGGATTCAACAAAGAGGTAGTTTGCACAAAGGCCGGCGTGGCTGGAGCCAAAGTCTCTTGCTTGGCGTGCTCTTCCTTGGCAACAGGTGGCGGGGCATTGCCCCGTAGCCAAGAGGGCAGTTCATGGCGGAAGGGATTCTCTTCCCGCACACCGCCAAAATCCTCGTCATCGCCCAATGGCATACCGTCCAGGTTGCTATCGGCATAGACGGGGCTGCTTTCATGCACAGCCAACCCATTGATTGTTGGCGTCACATCCAGCAGGGAACGTTGATATTGGTTGGGCGCATCGCCGCTGGACACGGCTTGCTCTACATAATTTTGGATCGAATCGACCAAGAGGCTGGTCTGGCCTTCGCGCGTTTGCGCTTTGCCCTTCATCACCACCACGGTGTCGGGCACCAGTTTATCCTTCACCTCTAGATAGGTGCGTGGAAAGACGACCACTTCACATTGGCCCTGGAGATCTTCCAACTGCACAAAGGCCATTTGATCACCCTTTTTGGTATTGATCACGCGCACACTGGTGATCATCCCGGCCAGGGTGACATTCTTGCCGTTGTGCTCTTCACTCAGTTCATTACAGAAACAGGTGACGATTTTGCTCATATCAATACTCAACCCCTGCATGGGATGGCTGGCAGCATAGACGCCCAACAGCTCTTTTTCCCACAACAACTTTTCACGGCCTTTGACTTCTTCCACATCGGGCAAGCGGATGGGCGAGACAGAGGCCGACGAACTGCCCCCAATCAGATCGAACATGGACAACTGACCGCTGGCGCGCGCGTCTTGCACGCTCGACGAGCTAGCCACCATCTGGTCGATCACGGCCAACAGTTGGCTGCGCCAGCCAAAGCGATCCAAGGCCCCCACCTTGATCAAACATTCGAGAGGGCGTTTGCCCACTTTGCGCAGATCCACGCGATCGGCGAAATCTTCCAGATTCCGAAAGGGGCCACCTGCACGGCGCGCCTCCAAAATCAGGTTGACCGGCGCTTCGCCCACCATTTTTACCGCCGCCATGCCAAAGCGAATGGCACTGCCTTCGGGCACAGGGAATTTGTAGGCCAACATTGGATCGCGACGTGGTGCCTCAAGTTCGGGCGGCAGATCCTGAATGTCAAAATCCAGCCCGCTATAGTTCACATCGGGCGGCAACACGCTAATGCCCATGCGCCGACATTCGTTGATAAAATTGACGACCTTTTCTGTCTTGTCGCGCTCGATCAGCAGCAGCGCCGCCATATACTCGACAGGATAGTGTGCTTTGAGATAGGCCGTCTGCACCGTAATGACGGCGTAATCGGCGGCGTGACTGTTATGCACAAGAATATCGTTGGCAATAAAGTTATGCAGCCCTGGCACCTCTAAATCATAGGTCTGCTTTTCGCCAAGATATTCGATACTGATAATTTTATCCCAGTAAATATCACTCTGTGCATAGCGATGCAGACCATCATCAGCAAAGAAATTCGCAAGTCGCTGAATTGTTCCACGTGTGAAACCTGATTTACTAACCGAATCACCCGGATAGAACTCACGTTGCGCCACGCCACAAGCTTGATTTAGCGCATCCCATGTCATTTCGGTGCGCGCTTTCGCGTCGCGCACCAACATCTTAATCTCCAGCGGGATAACATCCTTTGTCCCACTACTCACAGGACTTTCTAGAATCAGACTAGCAATTTGCTCACGCCGCCGTGCATTTACAAAATGATACGCAATGTGTGTCTGAAAGGCCGCCAGATTATCATTTCCAGTAATAAACAGTTGATAGCCGATTCTACCTTCTTTATAGGGAAAACGAACTTTGCGTAGGCGGCTAAGAATTCCAAAGCGTAAGAAGAGATGCTGCAATTGACGTGCCATTCGCTCTGAGGCTGTGGCATAAAATAGGGAACGATCCTTGGTATTGATATGACCATCACCCTCCCACATACGACTAATCATGAGGCCAATTTGGCGATTCTGCAGAGTGAACACGTCATCTGGAATCGTTTTGGTATGGGCAGACTTTCCCCAAATTCCAATTTTTTGCGCCCACTGAACAATACCGGGTTCAAGCGAACGGTCAATACGCTTAGCATAGATAGAATAGGTCGATTTATGCACAGAAATTGAACACGCGGTATTATCAAATTGTTCAGCCGCGCGGATATAATCTTCCACTTGTTCATCGGACTGCGAATAGAAATAGACCGAATGTGGATGACAGAGATTGCCTTCCGCCAGCAAGTGGCCAAGTGCAATCAGTTGATGTTCAGGCCAAATTTGCTGCCCCTCAACCGGAATCATGCGCGGCACAGCGATCTGCGCACCCACTTGTAATTCATCCAACAAGTGCCACCCGGCGAATGTATAGAATGGATGATTCGCCGTTGCCTCAATCGTGCGGCCCAAAGCCGTTGTCAAGCGATAAACGGGCTTAATGCCATTATCCATAACCGCCGAAACTATACCTGGGCGCAACCGCAGCGTATCAATCTCACACGCCAGCGTGGCGTCTAAGGTTGCTGCACCCGTATAGAGATCTTCGACCTTTACCAGCCGACCAGTGGTGGCATCCAGCACCTCGACATCACCTGGCAAACACTTGTTGAAGCCATAGCGCGCAAAAAACTCGATGTCGCCGTAAATCGCCTCAGCATCGTGTTTGGAAATATTGTTCTTGGCACAGCCATCGACAAAGATCTTCTTGTGTTTCTCAATGTCGGACGCCTTTTTCTTACTAATGGCGCGGCGTACCAAGTCGGCTTCACCCGGCGTGTAGCCAGCTAACTGGCTGAGCACCTGAATGATCTGTTCCTGATAGATGATGATGCCAAGCGTTTCAGTCAGAATCGGCTTGAGCGCCTCATGCTTGAACTCCACTTGTTCATCACCATGCAGGCGGCGAATGTAGTTGGGAATATACTCGATCGGCCCTGGGCGATAAAGCGAGATGGTCGCGATAATATGCTCAAAAAGATGGGGACGCATCTCGGTCAGCACGCGCCGCATGCCGGCACTTTCCACTTGGAAGACACCACTCACTTCGCCGCTAGAGAGTAATTTGAAGGCTTCCACAGTGCCTTCACCTTCAAAAGGAATATTGGCCAGCGTATACTCAATGTTGTGGCGCTGCTTGATCAGCAAGCCCGCCTCGCGCATAACCGAGAGCGTGCTGAGACCGAGAAAGTCGACCTTGAGCAGCCCAATCGACTCGAGAATGGGAAATTCAAACTGGGCAATCGTATCGGTGACGCTGCCCTTGCTGGGGCGCATGAGCGGCGCATAGTGCATCAACTCGCGGTCGGCCACGATCACCGCGGCAGCGTGAATCCCCGAGTGACGCGTCACCCCTTCCAACTTCATCGAATAATCGAGTAGGCCAGTCACCCACGGTTCATTTTTGTAAAGCTGCACCAATTCTGGGTTGTAGAATTCATGGCCTTCGGTCATCACCTCTAGAATCGTCACCGGTTTGCCGGGGATGGCGGGGATCAGTTTGGCGACGCGATCGACCTGGGTCAGCGGCACTTCTTGGGCGCGACCCACGTCACGAATCGCCGCGCGCGCTTTCATCCGGCCAAAGGTGACGATCTGGGCGACCTTCTCCTTGCCATACTTTTGAATCGTATAGCGGATCATCTCTTCGCGCTGATCGTCGGGGAAGTCCAAGTCGAAGTCGGGCATGGTGACGCGTGCCGGGTTGAGAAAGCGCTCGAAAATCAGGTTGTTCTTGAGCGGATCGATCCCCGTGATACCGGTGCAATAGGCCACCAACGAACCAGCACCCGAACCGCGCACATTCCACCAAATGTTGCGGCTGAGCGCAAAGTGACAGAGATCGGCCACAATCAAAAAGTAGATGTCAAAGCCCATCTTGCCGATGACGCTCAGCTCGAACTCTTTACGCGCTTGAATCTCGGCATTGTTGGCGCGTTCGCCATAGAGCCGCACCAAGCCCTCTTCTGTCAGATGGCGCAGATAGGTGGGATAGGTAAAGCCCTCTGGAATCTCCATATCGGGCAGGTGATACGCTTTGTCTTCCAGATCAACATCGCACATCTCAGCGATCAGCACAGAGTTGTCAAAAGCGCTGGACGGCAGATCGATAAAAGGCCGAAAAGTCGCCTCCATCTGCTCGCGGCTTTTGAGAAAATATTGCTGATCACTCAGCTTCATGCGCTTTTCCGACTTGATGCTCTCGCCCGTCTGCACACAGAGCAACATCTCGTG
>DAOTTR010000686.1:0-7638 GCA_034437715.1 Caldilineaceae bacterium | reverse complement strand
TGGTCAGCTTTCTGGTCGGCGGGTTGATCGCCTGGGCGATCCGCACAGCCCAGACGCGCGGCTTGATCTACAATGTCGCGGTGGTAAGCAATACCGTTGCTCTATGGGACTTGGTGATCGCCCTGCTCATCCTGTGCGCGGTCTTTATGGTGGGGCAGGCGATTGTTGCCTATGAAATTTTTACAGGCAAGACCTTGCCGCGCGGTGAATTACGCCGCCACTGGATGAATGCTGTCCTATTGGCGTTGGGCTTTGGCAGTGTGGTTGGTCTGGCCTTTGCGCTGCAACTGCGCCCCATCTACAGTTTGCTCATGGCAACGGTGCTGTTGATCTTTTTCTATGCGCTGCTGGGCTGGCGATCCTATGCGCGCCACGAAGAATATATGCGCCAATTGAGGCCCTTTTTGGGCAGCCAACATTTGTACGAACGCTTGCTCTATCTGCCCGATGGCGATGCCAAGGCCAGTCAGCCGCCCGAAGCAGGCTTGGCGGCCCAGCCACCGCCCACGCTGGATATTTCAACGCTCTTTGAAACGCTCTGTCGCGATGTACTCAATGTGCGCCATGCCTATCTTGTGGCGATTGGGCCGCTGGCCCCGCTGGTAGGCCCACCCCTCAGCTATCCCGATCCGCAACAATTTCCGCTGCCGGCCTTTGGTGCATTGGCCGCCCAACTCAACCACCCCGCGACGATCTGCCTGCCCCTGGACCCTGAGGCGGATGACGGCTTGCTGTGGGCCGTGCCGCTGTGGAGCGAGCGCGGGCTGATTGGGCTTTTTCTGCTCGGCCCCAAGCAAAATGATGGTCTGTACACGCAAGAGGAGATGGAGATCGCGCGGGCCAGCGGCGAACGCTTGATCGATACGCGTGCCAGCGCCGAATTGGCGCGCAGCTTGATGCTGTTGCAACGCCAGCGGCTGACCGAAAGTCAACTGCTGGATCGGCGCACCCGCCGTGTCCTGCACGACGATATTCTGCCCCAGATCCACACGGCTTTGATTGCCTTGGGTGGCGATGGCACGTCTGCCATTCCCAATGCCACCACGCTGCTCATGGATGTCCATCACCAAGTGTCGGATTTGTTGCGCGAGATGCCGGCGCGCAGTACCCCTGCCGTGGCGCGCATGGGCTTGATCGCCGCGCTGCATCATCTGCTGGCCGATGAACTGCCCGAAACGTTTGACGGCGTGGCCTGGCGTGTGGAACCCAAGGCCGAGCAACGATTACAACAGTTGCCCCATTTAACGGTAGAAGTCCTTTTTTATGCGGCGCGCGAAGCAATTCGCAATGCGGCACGCTATGGGCGCGGTGGGCGTGCCAACCAGCCCCTGCATCTGCAGATCGACATTGCCGACCAAAATGGTTTGGTCGTCACTGTGCGCGATGATGGCGTGGGTCTCCATCAAGCGAAAGAAACCTTGCAGGGCAGCCAACAAGGATTGGATATTCACCGCACCATGTTGGCTGTTGTCGGCGGCACACTGGAGGTCGCCAGCAGCCCGGGTCAATATACCCAGGTGACGCTCCACTTGCCCGCGTATCAGGGGGAGTAACAATTGTATTGCTTAAGGTAATAAAAGTGTAAAGTAAGTAGCTATTTCAGGCAACCCCTTCCGCGCCTAGAAGGCAACCGCTTCCCGGGTCAAGGAGGGAACTATTGGCGGCGGAGGCAGCGCCTCCCCTAGATTGGGCTAACCTTTACCCACAAGTTGACAGTAGGCAAGGTGTGCCGGGGACGGCCCAGCGGCTTGATGCCACTACGGGATATTTTTGGGCCGTCCCGGGCACGCTCGCCCTCCCTGGTACCCAAAGATGTGGGTAAAGGTTAGCAGATTGGGGAGGATGGGAGGGGGTAGGTTTTTCAAAAGATTTCGTTATAACCGTCTAACTACACTGTAAAGTAAGTTTTTATAAAGTACCTTGACACGAATTAGATGAATTATGCAAATTTCGCTTTCTCACTTCGTGAAATTCGCGCAATTCGTGTCTAAAATTAATGACAAAAACTTTGTTTACACTGTACTTACCCAAACTGAATCCCTTGCGCCAACGGCAGTTCACCTGTGCCATTGATCGTGTTGGTTTGGCGGCGCATGTAGCCGCGCCACGCATCCGAGCCGGATTCGCGACCGCCGCCGGTTTCTTTTTCCCCGCCAAACGCGCCCCCGATCTCTGCGCCACTCGTGCCGATGTTGACATTGGCAATGCCGCAATCCGAGCCGTCATGCGAAAGAAAGCGTTCTGACGTCAGCAGATTGGTCGTGAAGATCGCGCTGGATAAACCTTGCGGCACGTCGTTATGCAGGGCAATCGCTTCGTCCAGATCATCGTAGGCCATGACATAGAGAATGGGCGCAAAGGTCTCTTCGCAGACCAACGGCGTCTGCTGCGTCATGCGCACAATCGTCGGCTCGACAAAGTGAGGCCCCTTCTCTGGCAATGGATTGCCGCCGATGAGGACAGTGCCGCCATCGGCTTTGGCGCGTGCTAGCGCCCCCATCATGGCATCAACGGACTGGATGGAAACCAACGGTCCCATGAGCGTACCTGCTTGCATAGGATCGCCAATCGGCACGGTCTTGTAGGCCCGCACCAGCCGCGCAGTGAGTTCATCGACGATGCTGGCATGGGCGATAATGCGGCGTGTGGTGGTGCAGCGTTGACCGGCTGTGCCGACGGCACCAAACACAATGGCGCGCATGGCGAGATCCAGGTTGGCATCTTCGGTGACCACAATCGCGTTGTTGCCGCCCAGTTCGAGAATCGTGCGCCCTAATCGACTCGCCACTGTTGCCGCCACATGCCGCCCCACGCGCACGGAACCCGTAAAGCTGATGAGCGGCAGACGCGCGTCATTGAGCATACGTTCGCCGACAATCTCGTTGCTACCAATCGCCAGGGTGAAAATGCCATGCAGCCCATGATCGGCCATAACCCGATTGCAAATATGTTGGACGGCCACCGATACCAATGGCGTGGTGAGTGAGGGCTTCCAGATCATGGTGTCACCACAGACGGCGGCTAACGCGGCGTTCCACGACCAGACGGCCACGGGGAAATTGAAGGCGCTGATGATGCCGATGGGGCCAAGCGGGTGCCACTGCTCATACATGCGATGGCCGGGCCGCTCCGAGTGCATGGTCAAACCGTACAATTGGCGTGAGAGGCCCAGGGCAAAGTCGCAGATGTCAATCATCTCCTGAACTTCCCCAATGCCCTCGACACGAATCTTGCCCATTTCCAGCGTGACCATCTCACCGAGTGGTTCCAGTGAATCGCGCAGTGCTGCGCCTAGATCGCGCACGACGAGGCCACGCTTTGGCGCGGGCACCATGCGCCAACTCACAAAGGCTTGTTGCGCGGCAGCAACCACTTGATCATAAGTGGCGGCGGTGGCTTGCACGACACTGCCAATCGCTGCGCCGTTGGTGGGGTTATAGGAGACCAGCTTCTCCCCCTGGGCATCTTCCAGCCAGCCGTTGGGGCCGGTACATGCGCCCGCATTGATGGATTGCAATCCGAGCTTATTGAGTAGCGATTTCATGGGCCATCTCCTTCTGTGATTCTGATGCGACCCACTGCACCGTGTCGCCAATCACAATCTCGCCATCGTCTAGTACTTGACCGAACGCGCCGCCACCCCAGTTGGGCCGCATGGCCGCCTGTAGACCCGGGTGCGCTTCATCCATACGTTCACAAGGCTTGGTTTCGCCATAAATGCTGATACGCACCGCCCCGATCTGTAAGATTTTGCCGCGGCTTTCGGCAAGATCAACGCCGCTGACGAGTAAATTGGCGCGCCGGGCACTGGGCTCGAGCGTTGCACCTGTCTCCTGCATCAAGCGTTCCCAGGTTGCCTGATCAATCAGCGAGACTTGGCGCTTGCCTCCTTGATCGGTATTGCCAACCAGCCCGCGATTCGTCTTGAGCGTCGCTCGTTGCTGTCGATCCATGACGCCGCGCCGGGCGCGTTTGAGCCAGATCGCTTCGAGTTTGCCAGTAGTCATATCTTGGTCCTTTCGCTCATCTAGTTGACAACTATGCTTCGTACAACTATTGTATCATGACCGATAGGTGGAAGGCTAAGAATGCGAAATTCTTGCATTGGGATGGGCATAGACGCTATATGCCAGCCAGGTTGGATCGCCAGCTTTGCGCGCCGCAAGCCGGGCTTGATAGGTAGCTTCGGCCACGGTATCGCCCTGGAGCAGGCGTTGGTAGAAGGTTGCCGCAAAGGTGAGCGCGCTGTCATCGCGTACTTCCCAATGGGGGCCGATAAAAAGTCCCGCACCGGCGCTAATGAGGCGGTTGGCCCAGCCACCGAGTCGGGTCAGTGCCCAGCCTTGGCGGCCTACTTCACATGCGTTGAAGAAGAAGCCAGGACGCGCGCTATGCAGATAGCGTTCAGTGGCTGCACCAACAATCGCATCGGGGGTAAGTGCCATATCGGCGGCCAGCCAGAGGGCAGAATCGCCATCAGGTGACTGGGGATAGAAATTGCCGTGGGCTGCCACATGTAACCACTGATAGCCGCCTGCTTCCAGCAAATCCATCACTGCACCCCAGGTCGGCTCTGCCGGACTGGTGTCGCGTAGCTGATATTGTTGCATGAGCGCCAACAGTTGCTGGCGCTCTCTTTGGGCAAAAGCCAGGTTAGAGAGTATGGTGTAGGTAGGGGCCAGGATCGAGAGCGCGCCCAGATCGAGCGTGGTGGGCGCGCCCTCATTGCCGTTGCCACGCGCGTCGCGGCGTAGCCACCGCGTAAGGCGTAATGTGGCGCACCACGGACTGTCATCTTCATACCTGTTGTCGTAGGGCCAGACCAATTCCCAGGGAATATGCGGTTCGTCACACCAGAGCAGAAGGGTTTTTCCTTGCCACGCCTCACGCTCGGCCAGATAAAGTTGCTTGAGTTCAGTGGGAATCAGCTCGGCCCACAGATTCTGGCCCAGTTGTTTGATACGACGATCCACATCGGCCGCCGGAATCTGGCGGCGGTACTGAAAGACTGCCTGTAACGTTGGATCTTCGTTGTGAACCAGCGTGGTGATCTTTTGATAGAGCGTAGCGGCATAGGTAGACGGGTCACCGGTGAGCGACACTGGTGGAAAGGTACGCCACCATGCGCCACCTTCGCGCAGTAGGGTGAATTCCAACGTCTTGCTCTGCTCATCCCAGCCAATGTGCAAGAGCAGATCAGGCGGCGTGCGATCTGTGCGCAATGCGAGCGCCGCCCCCGCACGGTCTGCGCGCGCTTCCTCGACTGGCTGCGCGGTCACTTCAATCGGCACGGTTACGGTGCGCAACGGGTTGCCCCCTTGCAGAAAATCAAAGATCAGCGTGGTGTGACCGACCGTTGTCGGGGCCAGGTCAAAGACGAGTGGCGCTGTATCGCCAATGGCCAACACCATGGTGCTTTGATAGGCGGTATTGAGCACAGTAAACGCCGTCGCACCCAGGCGCACTTGCACAGGTAGATCCGTGCGTAACGGCACTTCTTCGGTGGCGGCGCTATAGGCAGAAGGCTGCGTGGTCAGCCGCACGACAACCGTAATGCGCGGCGTCTTCACCCAAACCCGACCCGGACAGGCGATGTCCGTGTAGCGGGTGACGGTTATCGGTTCCGCCCCAGTTGCACTGGCTGGGAGCGATTCCAGCCCTTTGGAGATTCCCCCGCCGCCCCGCGTGCTGTAGGATAGATCCGCAGCCTGAGTCCCAAATAACCATTCCTTGGCCAATGTGAAGAGCTCCGGATATCCCTGGAGCAGTTGCAATAGTTGCGCACGGATAATTTGAAAACGGGTAGGATTGCGCTCCATTTCCTCGATCAACATCAGTAACTTACGCCTGACCTCAACCCAATCGGTTTGGCGCGAGGCTTCCATATACTGTTGCAGGCGTACAAGGGTTTGTTGGAGAAGATTGGCTTGCCGCAGGGATTCGGTTTCCTTCATGAGACTTATCCTCTACTCTTTACGACTTTGGCGGATGCCAGCCTGATTTTACCCAAATTGCGCGTGCGCGCACACGCAATTCATCATTCAACGCAAGTGCGGCGATAGTTGCACGGCCGCTCGCGGTTTTGGCAAGAATCAATGTGCTATCTTCGCTCCAAATGAAGTGATCATCCCACTGTTGTGTCCGTGGATTAAAGAGTGCCACCAACTCAACACCAGCCGGATCGATGGCTTGAACGAGTGTACCTTTGCGCTCATTACAGAGGCGACAAGAAAGCCATAAATTGTCATCTTCATCGCCACCGCTGTGCGCCTTGGGCAACAGATGTTCTATGGTCAGTGGAATGCCGCTGACAACTTCTTGTAGCAGACAATAGCCACAGCGATTACGGGCTAGCGCAGCAATGCGTTGGCGCTGACTTTTGGTCGTCATCGGGCGTGGCTAAGCGATGCTGGGGAGTTCATCAACGGCAGGTGGCCGATAGCCACGGCGTTTTAGCAGCAAAGCTGCATACCCTTTGCGCAACATCAGAACATCTGCTTGTCGGCGCAACCGATCCAAGCGTGCGCGTTCAACGCGCGTCAGCGGTTGCTCCCTCTTTTGGGCCAGCAACGTTTCATATTCGGCCCACTGCTCGGTAGGGAAGACCGCCTGTGTCTGCGCCATCAATGCCGCCTCATCCATTTCCAAAAGCGGGTAAACATCGCGCTGATATTCGGCTGGAATGTCTTCGATCAACGGCGTGATGGTCTGTGCCAGACTCTGGGTGACCAGCAGATCCAACGGGCGCTGCGTTAATTCTGCCGTGCGTTTAAGTTGATCAAACAAGGCATCCGATAGTTCAATCGTAATCTCGTGGGTCATCCTCTGCTCCCCAAGTGCTATAACCTGTGTAACGACATGGGCCCGTTTGCCTGAGTTTCTATGTGCGATTCTACCATGTAGACCTCGCCCAGTCAATCCACCCACGCAAGTAAGACTCTACTAGGCTGGCCCTTATACTCCGGTAAAGGTAAAGGCTGCCCACCAGAAGGGATGCGCAAAACTGTGGGCGTCTGGGCCGTCGTCCAAGGCTAAGATCTTGCTGAAAAAGTCGGCAGCCACGCTGGCGGCCATCCTGGTCTCACCGCTGAGGCGCAGTTCCGGCACATGGGCCGCAAAATAAGCGGCTTTTTCGCGATTCGTCGTATCGCGCACCCACTGTTGGGCCGGGCGCAAGGCATAGGCCGGCTCGACCCCCTGCGCCCGCCACAGATCGTAGAAACGCGCCATGAGCATGGCCGTACTCACATCGGCAACCGACCAGAGCGAGGCGGCGACACCGGCAAAGCCGGCCTGCAAGAGTGCGCTGGGCAACATGACCACTTCATCGGGCAATCGTGCGCCGGCGATGCCCGTTTCGCAGGCCGAAAGTGACGCCAGCCGTGCGCCGGGCAGGCGCAATTCCAGCAGATCGCGCACGGTAAGTGGCTCGTTGTGCGCCATGAAAAGGCCGGTTTCCAGCGGCTGTTGCCAGTCGTTGCTGCCATGACAAGAGAAGTGAACCACATCGACGCCCACGGCCAGCGCGTCGAGGACGGCTTGGCGCGTGGCCTGGGCGTGGGGCAGGATGATCTGCTGTGCAAAGTAATCGACAATGGCCGCGACTTCGGCCGCTGAGTTAGGTAACGCGTTTCCATT
>DAOTTR010000685.1:0-5618 GCA_034437715.1 Caldilineaceae bacterium | reverse complement strand
GGCAACGCGTTTCCGTAATGCGATAGTCCCGGCTCCGCAATGCCGCGCACCAGGTTTTTACACAGTCATGGTTCGCTGCGGCAACATCCTCCTGTGCACCTAAGGGTGGGTTCATCATTCCTCCTCCCAACACAAAGTTGTTTCGAGGTCTTTTTTAATTGAGAATTAATCTCATTTGTATGCTACAATATCCGAAGTACGCGGAAGCGCAAATTCGTCAATGTAATTGAGAATTATTCTCGATTACGGCCACTGTAGTGCCTTTTCATCTACCTTTTCTTTATCAATAAGGACGATCTCCTATGCTTAGATTGAGTCGGCGTATACCAGGTTTACTGATTTGTTTACTGTTCTTAATGGCTTGTACACCTATAACGGAGGCTCCAGTCACTACCCCACAACCAGAAATCAGCACACCCGAAAGCTTGAGCAGCCAAGATATCCCCATCAATCCTCAGAATTGTCTCGAAACTTTCGACCCAAACACCGATTACTTCCCCGAAAAAGTCGAAGCTCAATATTCGACTCAGTGGCAAGTCAGCTATCACGGTTCCTATAAAGTGATCGACATGTCATTGACACCTGATCCTGCGGGCAAACACGAAACCTATCTCCTTGTCCAGTGTGGCGCACCAATCCCAGAAGAATTTATGGTTGCACCGGACACCTATGTGTATGAGATTCCGATGACGCGCATTATTGACGGTGGCGGCGGAATTTTGGGGGCACTTGAGATGCTGGATGTTACCGACACATTGGTGGCATGGCGCGCAGACTCGGTGACGGGGATTGAGTATCTCCCCAAACTCCATGAGCGCGACCAAGCCGGTGAAATCGGCGACATTGGCCCTTATGGGTCGAGTTGGGAAGCAACAGTCGAGTTCGAGCCGGATCTATACACTGCCTATGAAGGCGAGGAAGAACAACTCAGCCTCCGTGCACTTGACATTCCCTACGTACACTATGAACCATTTGTAGAAAGCCCGCTTGGTTCTGCCGAACAGTTAAAGTTTGTTTCCCTCTTTTTCAACAAAGAAGGCTTGGCGAACGACCTCTTTGCCCCGATTGTCGAGGAATACCTTGCACTGCGCGAGTTGGCACAAGCGCAAGAACAAAAGCCAAGCGTGCTTTTGGGGAATATCAGTCAGAGTGGTGTCTTTCAGACGCGCGCCGCAGCACGTGTGGAATCCATTTTGGTCAATGACGCGGGGGGTGAGCCGATTCTCCAAGAGGATCAAATGGACTTTGCAGGTTTCCATCCTGCGGTTCCCCTTGAAATCGTGATCGAAGTGGGTGCGAATGCCGATTACTGGTTTAACACAGTCTATTTGCCCACCGAAGGAACGGCGGCGGACTTCATTGCCAGTAATCCTTTGAATGCAGAATTTACCGCCTTGCAAGCAGGGCACATGTTCCACCGCTTTGCGCGTGATGAAGATTATTTCCGCACACCTGCCATTCTTGTCAACGAATTGCTGGCAGATATTGTGAGCATCCTTCATCCTGAGCTTTTGCCCAACCATACACTCGTCCACATCGAACTTGTGCCAGGCGTAGAGTAAAGCAGCGGGACTGCACATTCCTATGCACTTCACAGAAACAGGGGCTGGTATATCCAGCCCCCATCTTCCCGACCATCGGTTGATGCTACGCACAGCAACGCTTGCGGATGCAGAGGCCGTGATCAACTTTAATGCGACGACAGTACATCCCACCACGGAAGGAATGCCCAACGCGCGCATTGCCGAGCGCACGCGTTCCTTCTTTGACGGCAATCATCCCATCGTCCGCCCGGATGACTTCACACTCGTCATTGACCAGGAGGGAGGGCGCATCGCGTCATCGATGGTGATGATCCGCCAAATGTGGCTCTATGATGGAATTCCTTTCTCTGTGGGGCAATTTGAATTTGTTGGCACAGATCCAGATTATCGTCGGCAAGGCTTAATCCGCCGCCAATTTGACATGCTGCATCAGCGTGCGGCAGAGCAAGGGCAGTTGCTCCAAGCCATCAATGGCATTCCCTGGTTCTATCGGCAATTTGGCTATGAATATGCCTTGGATATGGGCGGCAGCCGCGCGGCGCTACGCTCGCAAGTGGAGGAATGGTCGCGGGCTGATAGCGGTAACTATCAGGTTCGTTCTGCCACGCCCGCGGATATTCCTTTGCTCATGCAGCTTTACACATACCCCCGTGAGCGTGCTGCCATTTCGGTTAGGCGTGACGAAGCGATGTGGCAATACGAATTAATGGGCCGTCATCTGCCCAATATTTATCTGCGCCACCATTGCATTCTCGAAACCAAAACCGGAGGAGCCATCGGCCACTTTGCCTATGCCAGCCATCTACCGTGGTTGCGCTTTGGCATCGACCGCTATGAGCTTTTGCCAGGGCATAGCTGGGCCGAGACGACGCCTGCTCTCCTGAGGTTCATCCTAAGTGCGCCCGAGATGGACACCCAATCGCCGCTCTTTACTTTCTGGCTCAGCACAAGCCACCCAGTCTATCAAGCTTATGCCAAAGGTCTGAGCCCAATTACCCCAGCCAATGCCTGGTATATTCGCATTCCTGACCTTGCAGCATTTTTGCAGCAGATTGCACCCGCTCTGGAACAACGCCTTGCCCAATCGCCTCTGTGTGGCTATAGTGGCGAACTTACCCTGAATTTCTATCGCAATGGCCTCTCGCTACATTTCAGTCACGGGCAAATCGCCCAGATTGAAGCGTGGCGACCGCCCTATCATCGTGAGCCGGGGCCATCCTTCCCTAACCAAACGTTTTTGATGTTACTACTCGGCCATCGCTCGCTGGATGAACTGTTGGCCTTCTATCCTGACTGCCTCGTCGAACACGACCTTGCCTATGCTTTGCTCAATTCAATTTTTCCCAAGTGTCCTTCGCTCGTGTGGGAGATCGGTTAAATGCCAACATCGCAGAGCACTCCGCCAAATCGCGCTTTCGAGCGCAAACGCCCCCTCTCCGCCTTGATCGAAGCCGCGTATCCAGCCGCGCAAGCAAACCAAGAGCTATCGACCACGCAAACGTCTACACGCACACAACGCCACCTGCAACTTCTGCTTGCACTCATCATTGTATGTGTGTTGATGGCCTTACTAACCCTCAGTTGGTCTTCGGTCTCAATCCCACTGGACCAAGTCCTTGCCGTGCTTTGGAATAGTGAAGCCGAACGGCAATCGTGGACGACGATTATTCGCGATATTCGTATGCCACGCGTGTTGACTTCTGCGTTGGCGGGCATCGGGTTAGGTCTGGCAGGACTCCAAATGCAAACGCTGTTCCGCAATCCATTAGCCAGTCCTTTCACGCTCGGCATTTCATCCGGCGCAAGTTTGGGGGTGGCATTGCTGATCATCGCCTTTCCCGCGGGCCTGGGCTATGGCATCGCAGGTGGGCAATGGTTGGCGAATGTGGGCACGGTTGCGGGGGCGGCCATCGGGGCGATGTTGGTCATGTTGCTGATGGTGACCGTTTCGACGCGTGTGCGCGACATGACTACCGTCTTACTACTTGGCGTCGTAATCGGGGCGTTGATATCTGCCATTGTGACCGTGTTGGTGTACTTTGCCGATGAACAACGCACGCGTGAATTTGTGGAATGGAATTTTGGCAGTTTCCATCGTGTGCGCCCTGCCGACTTGATCTTTCTCGCAACCGCTATTGCCATTGGGGCCTTCATTAATGCGGCCATCGCCAAGCAGCTAAATGTCCTCCTCATGGGTGAAAACTATGCCCAAAGTATGGGGCTAAATCTACGCCGAACACGCTTATGGATTCTCCTGAGTTCATCCATTCTTGCCGGGGCTGTGACTGCATACACCGGGCCAATTGGCTTCTTGGGGATTGCAATTCCTCACCTGGCACGCGGTTTATTCGGCACATCCGATCATCGCATCTTGGTTCCAGCCACAATTTTGATTGGAGCAGCCATTGCCATTGCTTGTGGCATCTTGGCCGAACTTCCTGGCAGTAGCCTCACCCTCCCGATAAATGCAGCGACCGCGCTCGTTGGTGCGCCTGTTGCACTTTGGGTTTTGCTACGCGCTCAGCGCGGCGGGTGGATGTAAAGATCAATAACGTAACCGAGAACTTTCCCGTTGAACACCATCAATCAATTTACATTCTCTCTTACATACTTTCTGTTGCAAGGAACTGGCCCATGTCTGATCATCGTATAAAGCTGTTCATCACCTTGCTTGTTGCTCTTTTTATCAGCGGATGTGTCGCCGTCGCATCTGCAAGCAACAGTGCGCCAGTAGGCAACGAATCTGCCACCGCCACATCAGCACCAACAACAGTGTCAACCGCTATTGATGTATCGGTCCTGACCGAGAATGCCCAAGGGTGTCTTGGGGAATTCGATCCTACGATCGATTATTTTCCGCAAAAGATTTCGATCAACCACGCCCAGCTTTTCCAGGTCGAATACCATAATTCCTATAAAGTTGTGCGCACCCATGCCGAAGGTGAATATTATGTGCCAATTTCAGCAAGTGATGTTTATATCCTTGTACAATGTGGCGCGCCACGTCCAGAGCTAATAGACGATCTCGCCGAAGCAACTATCATAACTGTGCCTGTTGAACGCGTCTCCACAGGCAACAATGAAGAAGTTGCCGCGCTGATTGAACTAGGTGTGGCTGACCATATTGTTTCGTTAGGAACGCCAGAGTATAGTAGCGATGCATGGCATCCCAAGATTAAGGAATTGATGGATGATGGCACGCCTGTCACGCGCACCGCAGGAGCCATCAATCTCGAAGCGGTAGTGGCGGCTGAACCCGACGTACTCTTTATGCTCGCGTGGATCGGCAGCCAATATGAGAATATCGTGCGTGCGCGTGAGCTAGGGATTGCGACCGTCGGCCATCATCTCTGGCTGGAGCCAACACCGTTGGCACGCGCCGAGTGGGTGAAATTCTTTGCCCTCTTCTTCAATCAAGAAGCTGCGGCAGCGAGTTTCTTCGCCAATGTCGAGCAAAACTACACAACCCTGTCGGCCCAGGCGCAAGCTGAAGCCGATAAACCAACCGCCATCTTTGCCGACCTTGGCGACAGCGCAACGGTTAGCAGCAACGACTATCTTGCCCATCTGCTCAACGACGCTGGCGCAATCAATCCCTTTGCCGACCCAGCAGGCCCGCACCACCCCGTCCTGTTAAGCTTGGAAGAGATGGTTGTCCAAGCTGAGAACGTTGACTTCTGGTTTACGGCACAGTCCAATTTGCTCGAACGAGCTTCTGCCGACGCCTATCGCGCAGTCCAACAAGAGCAGATATATGACCATAACAAGGCACAGCCGCTAAGTGGGCACAGCTTCTATGGCGATGCGATCATTCGTCCCGATTTGCTCTTGCAAGATTTCGTGTCGATTCTCCATCCTGAACTGCTGGCCGACTACGAGACGATCTTCTTCCAATCGTTATTCAGCCAAGAATAAAGAGGCTCATCTTATAGATAAAACCCTTAAAAGTCATACATAACCCAAGTTGTGACCATGAAATAGTGCGCGTAATCATCAGAGATTATGCCGATTTGTTCTTTGGGCGACAAAACAAACAGGGTGTGGTGGTTCTGGTAGGTGCGGTTTGTAACCGCA
>DAOTTR010000684.1:0-42737 GCA_034437715.1 Caldilineaceae bacterium | reverse complement strand
AGCTTTGTCTATGTGCCCAAGGGCGTCAATGTGGACATTCCGCTGCAAGCCTACTTCCGCATCAACGCGGAAAACATGGGCCAATTCGAGCGCACCTTGATCATCGTCGAAGAAGGGGCGAGCATGCACTATGTCGAGGGCTGCACCGCACCCATCTACAGCAGCAACAGCCTGCATAGCGCCGTGGTCGAAATCATCATCAAGAAAAATGCGCGCTGCCGCTACACGACGATCCAAAACTGGAGCACCGATGTCTATAACTTGGTGACCAAGCGTGCTGTCGCCAGTGATGGTGCAACGATGGAGTGGATCGACGGCAACCTGGGCAGCAAGGTCACCATGAAATACCCAGCCGTCTACATGATGGGCCCCAAGGCACACGGCGAAATTCTGTCGATTGCTTTCGCAGGTAAGGGTCAGCATCAGGATGCCGGCGGCAAGGTGGTGCATGGTGCCCCTTATACTAGCTCCAAAATTGTTTCCAAATCGATTAGCAAAGATGGTGGCCGTGCCAGCTACCGCGGTCTGCTCAAGGTCGCCAAGGGCGCGCACCATAGCAAGAGCAACGTTGTTTGCGATGCATTGATCCTGGACGAAGCCAGCCGTTCGGATACCTATCCTTACATTGAGATCGAAGAAGACAATGTAGCCGTTGGTCACGAAGCTTCCGTCAGCAAGATCGGCGAAGAGCAACTCTTCTACTTGATGAGCCGTGGCATTAGCGTCGATGAATCGGCGGCGATGATTGTGGGTGGTTTTATTGAGCCACTTGTCAAGGAATTGCCGATGGAATATGCCGTCGAGATGAACCGCCTGATTCAATTACAGATGGAAGGCAGCATCGGTTAAGGATTGCTGATTGTAGATTTTGGATTTCGGATAGGGCATTCGTCGGCTCTAGGATCCAAAATCTACAATCTAAAGTCAAGCAGTGGGGAGACAACAACGTGACTGTAGTAGAAAAAACACAAAGCACCGAACGCTTACATGGCGTCAACGGCGCCAATGGACATCGTAAATCCGAGCAGCCCATGGGCTTTACGGAAGAAACCGTGCGCGCGGCCTCGGCTGTAAAAAATGAACCGGCCTGGATGCTGGAAAAACGCTTAGCCGCCTGGCAAACATTTGAAGCCACACCCTGGCCCAAAGCCACCGATGAAGATTGGCGGCGCACGCGTCTCACTGGCTTTACGCTGGAAAAGTTTCAGCCCTTTGCCCAACCCATCGCTGAATCGAGCGCACCCTTAGAGGCCGAAATTCAGCATGAGCTAGACGAAATGGACAGTGCCGCCAGCCTGGTTTTTGAATCGGGCAGTGTGCGCCATCGGGTTACAAGCGAAGATCTGGCGAGCAAAGGGGTCATCTTTACCGACCTGCAATCTGCCGTGCGCGAGCATCCGGCGTTGGTACAAGAATATTTTATGACGCAGGCGGTCAAGCCAGAGCATAATAAATTTACGGCGCTGAATGCGGCGTTGTGGGATACTGGCGCTTTTATTTATGTGCCGAAAAACACCAAGGTGGAATTGCCCTTGCAAGTGATCTTAAATCAAGGCACTGGCGTGGGCGGCTATCATCATACCTTGCTGATCGCCGAACCAGGTTCCGAAGTGACGGTGGTGGATGATCTGATCGGCGGCAAGAATGGCTTGCAGAGCACGGTCGTCGAACTGATCCTGAAAGACAACAGCGTTGTCCGCTATATGAACCTTCAGGACTTTGATCACTCGACCTGGAACTTCATTACGGGCCGCGCGCTGATGGGCAAAGACACTGATCTGCGTTGGATTCAAGTCAGCTGGGGAAGTCGCCTCACCAAAGCCTATCTGGATCTGGATCTGAGCGGCACTGGCGGGCATGGTGAACTGTTGGGCATCTATTTCCCCACGGGTCGCCAGCATATCGATCACCAGACCTTGCAACTGCATCGCGCTCGTAACTGCTTTAGCGATCTGCTCTTTAATGGCGCGCTGAAGGATCAGGCACGCAGCGTGTATATGGGCCAAATTCGTGTCCACCGCGGCGCACAGAAGACCGATGCCTACCAGCGCAACGGCAATCTGATCCTCGATGGTACAGCGCGTGCCGATAGCATTCCGGGGCTGGAAATTGAAGCAGATGATGTGCGTTGTACGCATGGTGCAACGGCGGCCCAAGTGGAGGATGAATACGTTTTCTATCTGATGGCGCGCGGCCTTTCGCGGTCGCAAGCCGAACGCATGATCGTTCAAGGCTTCTTCCAGGTAGTGCTCGATCGGGTGCCGGTAGAGAGTGTGGTTGCCAAGCTCGAACGGGTTATCGAACGCAAAATTGGCGGCTAATTTTCGCTCGTTCTTATACCGATAAAATGGCATTTTCTATCCAATGGAAGATGCCATTTTCTTCTAAAAGCGCTATACTATGAGATGCAATCATCAACCAGGATTATCCTGACGACTGTTTGTAGAGCGTAGTTTGCCAGCATGGAAATTTCGTTTTGCAGCCAAACGCGCTCTAGATGGGAGTAGAAGTTGAGGCACTTCCTTTTACCACGCTTGCGTCCACGATTGTTCGAAGCCGGATGCATCTGTAGCAAGCCCTAAGGGTTGCACTTTAATCCTTAGGGCAGAGAACCCTACAGCAATCGGTTGATCAATAATTCTCAGACGCAACAGGAGAGACATCAGTGAGCATCGAAAATAAAGGGTATACACATCCGGAAGTCCTCGTCAGCACGGATTGGGTCGCAGAACACCTTGGCGACCCCAAAATTCGCCTGATCGAAAGTAACGAGGATATTCTGCTCTACGACACAGGCCATATTCCCGGCGCAGTCAAGATCGATTGGCACGCCGATCTCAATGATCCCACTGTCCGCGATTATGTGAGCAAAGAACAATTTGAAACGCTACTGCGCACCAATGGCATCGGCGCCGACACCCAAGTCGTCTTTTATGGCGACAAGAATAACTGGTGGGCAACCTATGCTTTTTGGGTCTTCAAACTTTTTGGCTTTGCCAACGCCAAGGTGATGGATGGCGGTCGTGCCAAGTGGATCGCCGAAGGGCGCGCTGTGACGCGCGAAGTGCCTAGTTATCCGGCATCCGACTTTACAGCGGGCGACCGTAATGACGCCCCCATCCGTGCCTTCCGCGATGATGTCCTCACCCATATCGAAACGAGTGGTAAATTGGTCGATGTGCGCAGCCCCGGCGAGTACAAGGGTGAATTGTTGCACATGGCCGACTATCCCCAGGAAGGGGCCATGCGCGGTGGGCATATCCCCGGTGCCAAGAATGTGCCGTGGGCGCGTGCCGCTAACGCCGATGGCACCTTTAAAAGTGCCGACGAACTGCGTGCGATCTACGAAACTGAGCAAGGGCTAAATGCCAAAGATGATGTAATCGCCTATTGCCGCATCGGCGAGCGCAGCAGCCACAGCTGGTTTGTGTTGACCTATTTGCTGGGTTACGAAAATGTGCGCAACTATGATGGCTCCTGGACCGAGTGGGGCAATGGTGTGCGTCTGCCAATTGAGCGCTAAATTGACGATAGAGTTGGAGAAGCGTTGGAGAGTAGAGCGGCGATATAGGGATTCCTAGCCTACTCTTCAAGGTTCAACCGGAATGCAGGGGGTTGACATCGCCAACCACCGGTTAAAACTGGTGGCTGCGACAAGCAACCGGCTTAAGCCGGTTTGGAATAACAGGCATCGGTTCGGGTGCCCCCTGGGCGCGATGCTGTCTTCTTACAAAATTACTCATCAGCCGAAAGTGTGAGTGGCGACTTTCTCCTGGAGAGAATTGGTCGTAACTCACACTTTTCACAGATGAGCCTAAAAACTATGCAAACACTGCTGCGTACTACCGACCGCCTCAATGCCATTCGTCGCGACTTTCCGATCTTGCAACGTCAAGTGGGGGATCAGCCGCTTGTTTATTTGGATAATGCCGCCACCAGCCAAAAACCAGTTGCCGTCTTGCAGACGCTGGACGACTACTATCGGCGCTACAATGCCAATGTGCATCGCGGCGTCCACACGCTGAGCGAAGAAGCCACCCAAGCCTATGAAGATGCCCGTGTGCAGATTGCCCGTTTTATCAACGCGCCCAGTGCCAAACAGGTGATCTTTACCGGCGGCACAACGGCTGGCATCAACCTGGTTGCCTATACGTGGGGGCGCGCCAATCTCGGCCCCGGCGACGAAGTGCTGATCACCGAGATGGAGCATCACAGCAATATTGTGCCCTGGCAGATTCTGCGCGAGCAAACTGGTTTTACACTGCGCTACGTGCCGATCACCGACGAGGGCTTGCTGGATCTATCACAACTGGATCGATTATTGACCGAACGCACCAAGCTCTTTTGTTTTACGCACATGAGCAATGTCGTCGGGACAGTCAACCCAGTACAAAAATTAGTGCAAGCGGCGCGGGCGGTTGGGGCCAAGGTGTTGGTAGACGGCGCACAGAGCGTGCCCCATCTACCCGTCGATGTGCAGGCACTCGATGTTGATTTCTTTGTCTTTAGCAGCCACAAGATGTGCGGCCCGACTGGGCTGGGCGTGCTCTATGGCAAACGTGAATTGCTCGAAGCCATGCCCCCCTTCATGGGCGGCGGCGACATGATCCGCGAAGTTAAACTTTCGGGCAGCAAATGGAATTCGTTGCCCTATAAGTTTGAAGCCGGTACGCCAGCAATTGCCGAAGTCATTGGCCTGGGAGCTGCCGTAGATTACCTGAGCGAGATCGGTATGGACTTTGTCCACGAGCATGAACGGTTGCTGACGCACTATGCCTATGAACAACTGAGTCATCTGGCAGGATTGCGCATTCTGGGCCCTGGCCCGGCGCAACGGGGCGGGTTGATTGCCTTTATCTTTAACGATGTGCATCCGCACGATCTATCTGCGCTGCTGGATCGCCAAGGCATTGCCATCCGCGCCGGCCATCATTGTGCCCAGCCGGTGCATGATCGCTTTGACATTGTCGCCAGCGCACGGGCCAGCTTTTATTTGTATAATACAACCGCCGAGATTGATCAGCTTGTAGCTGGTCTGGAGCAGGCAAGCCACTTTTTTGGCTAATTGGTCGGGTTGATGGCGCATCTTGAAGCATAGGCTGCGTTTGTAGAGAATGACGAGTGATGACAATGGAAGCACTTTATCGCGAAGCAATTTTGGATCACTATAAATACCCGCGCTATAAAGGTCATTTAGAGAATCCTGATATCCACTACCACGATCACAATCCTTTTTGTGGGGACGAGTTGACCATTGAACTAAAGGTGGAAAACGACGTGGTGGTTGCTGTGGCCTTTGATGGCCGCGGCTGTGCAATTAGCCAAGCAACGGCCAGTATGCTCATGGAAGAGATCATTGGCAAATCGCTCACCGAGCTAAAAGCGCTGGATAAAGAGTATATTCTAGAACTATTAGGCATTGAAATCGGCCCCGTCCGCCTGAAGTGTGCCCTGCTGTCGCTCAAGGTGCTCAAAGCGGGCATTTGGGGCTTGGAAGAGTGGCCGGAATAAAGTAGCAGGGCAAGTTTGTCGCTTTCCTTGCAATAACAATAGAGATTATTCCGATTTGTTCTTTGGGCGACAAAACAAACAGGATGTGGTGGTTCTGGTAGGTGCGGTTACAAACCGCACAAAGCTGGCTCTACCCTGATTGTGCGGTTACAAACCGCACCTACGAATTCACAAAATTAAATCGGAATAAGGTCTAATGAGTCAAGACTGAGGTTGTCATGAGTGAGTTTATTAAAGTTGCCACGCTAGATGAGATCCCACTGGGCGGCAGTAAGTTGGTGGAAGTGGACTATGTGCGGGTTGCGCTTTTCAATTTGGAGGGCGTGATCTATGCAATTGAAGATGTCTGCACACACGATGGCGGCCCACTGGTGGAGGGCAGAGTTCTCAACGGCTGTGAGGTTATGTGTCCGCGCCACGGTGCCCGCTTCGATATCCGCACAGGTGAAGCCCTGAGCTTTCCGGCCTTTGAAGCCACCAGTGCCTACGCGGTCATTATCGATGGCAATGATGTGTTGATTGAGCAGCCGGCGTAGTCACGTACGGCCCTATACAAAAGGAGTAACAAATGAGCAAGCCAACATCCGAAGAAATTTTCGCCATCCTGAAACAACAGGTGCGTGATCCCGAATTGATGATGAACATTGTAGATCTGGGATTGGTCTACACCGTGGAAGTGACAGAAAAGAATACCGCCGAAGTGACCATGACCTTGACCAGCCCTGGTTGCCCTGCTGGCCCACAGATTATCACCGACGTCCAACGTTCGACACATAACGCCTTTCCGGATCTGGATGAAGTCAATGTGCATCTAACTTGGACGCCCTTCTGGACGCCAGAGATGATGTCTGATGATGCCAAGGACGAATTAGGAATTTTCTAACGAAACTTGTGAAAATATACGTAGTAAAGACTTCAGTCTTTAGCCAAGTTCTGGAAAGACTGAAGTCTTTACTACGATCGTAATGATTACCTGCGGCGTGCTTGGTTCAATGCACTGACAAACAAGTGGGCCAGGACTGGGTTGTCGGCTATGGGCAAATGGGGCAATTGTTGCGCCAACCCGATGGCCCGTTTGGCAAGCTCTGGCTCTTGGGCCACATAGAACCAGCCAGCCTGCGCCCGCAGACCGGTGGTCAGTGCCATGATCAATTGCTGACTATCCGCCGATTTGGCCATTTGTGACAACAGGGCAGATACCACCTCCTGGGTGGGCAATTGCTTTTGGTAGGCCACGGGCAACAAAGCCCAGTTGCGCAATTGCCAGCCAGCCATAGCCGGGTGTTGAAAGAGCGTTTCGGTATAAGCGGTGAGTGTATTGGCATCTATCGCCTCTGTCGCCGTAACCGGGTGCGCATCCCATGCTTGTTGCACCCATTCATCAACCACTGGCGGCGCAAACTGCCAGATCCAATCATTATAAAGCTTATATTCGCCTAGCACATCCGCGTGTTCTTTTTGGGGTTTTGTGTGGGCCAACGCACGGGCCAGCAGCCAGCGACCATAATCAAAGGGCGCTTCGAGCATTGTGGCTGTATGGCCATTATCCATCGTCACTGTGACCAACTCGCCGATGGGTTGGGGCGCAGGCACCAAGGTTCTGTCCAGCGTTTCGGTGCCAAAGAAATGGGTTAGCCCGACCAAGTCATTCCAGGCAAAGCCTAGCAAAATATTGGCTTCCAGGCGCTGGGGTGGCGTGTACAACAGCCACACACTCTGGCTGCCATTGGGGTCGGCTGGGCTTAATAACGTTCGCCAGTGCTCCGGTGACGCGGGTACATAGGCTTTGCCACGAAAGCGCGCTTTGCGCAACGCACGTTCAATCTGGGTTTTCAAGGGATCAGCGACTACCGCTTGCAACGTGTAAAGCGCACGCAGTGCCCCAGCCTCACCCTCGGTTCCTTCGAGCCGCTCTAGCTGTTGCAGCGCTTCTTGGGCGACGCGCAGCCGTTCATCCTGTGCAATCAATCGCAGCAAGTCCACCTGTTCTGTCGGCGGCACCCGCTTCAGCAACCCCATGACCATCCAGGCGATCTCCTCGCCATGCTCCTGCATCTGTGTTACATATTCTAGCAGTACATGCCGATTGCGCTGCGTCTCGTCGAGTGCTTCGCGCAGGCTTTGAAAAGCAATCTCGGCTGTATCGGTGAGATCGGAAAGCAGCGCGGTTGGCAATTCAACCCCCAAACAACGTTGCGCAATCGAAGCGGCTGTCAAGCGCGCCTGCGGCGGAAGCCGGCGATTGGCGACGACGGCGCGCAACAGCGCCAGCATTTGATCGGCGGGCAGCAGCGCGGCAATATGCCCCAAGCCGCCGCGCATCTGGCCGTTGGCGGTGTCCAGATGCTTTTGCAGCAGGGTAATTACCGCCTCTTGCGGAAAGCTATGTACAATGCTGCGCGCGGCCTGGGCCAATTCGGCATCGTTATTCGTCTGCGCCAAATCTGCAAACGCCTGCTCGAGTTGGCGACGTTGTTGGAAGGTGTTAATAATCTTATCTGCCATACGCCAATTATAGCACAAACGAGCCAGATCGCGAAGAGGCAAGGAGACACGAGGCAAGGAGACACGAGACAGGGAGACATGAGACAGGGAGACATGAGACACGAGAGAAGGAGATACTTCGCATCTCGTGTCTCGCATCTCGTCTCTCCTTCTCTCTTCTCAGCTGTCGTCATTCTGGTAAATACCTTGCACCTACCGTATATTCGTGCTACACTACACGACACAGAATACCCTAGGGCTAGGGCGTCAAACATACCCGATGGCACCGATAAATTGAAGGCAAATTGAACAGGTGCCAAGCGTCCCGTACGTGATCCGCCAGTGGTCAGCAAGCGATCAGCAATCATGTCCCAAGCACTTTACCGCAAGTGGCGTAGCCAAACTTTCGACCAAGTGGTCGGCCAGGAACATGTCATCCAAACGTTGCGCAATGCCTTGCGCGATGAGCGAGTCGCGCATGCCTATCTTTTTTCTGGCCCACGCGGCACGGGCAAGACATCGATTGCGCGCATTCTGGCCAAGGCGCTCAATTGCAGCGCGCCGGAAATCGATCGCCCGTGTGACAAGTGCCCCACCTGCGTGGCGATCAGTGAAGGGCGTATGCTTGATCTGATCGAGATCGACGCCGCTAGCAACAACAGTGTGGATGATGTGCGCGATCTGCGCGACAAGGTGGGTTTCCGGCCCAGCGAAGGGCGTTACAAAGTCTATATCATCGACGAAGTACACATGTTGAGTATCAGCGCTTTCAACGCCTTGCTCAAGACGTTGGAAGAGCCGCCACCCCATGCCCGCTTTATGTTGGCGACAACCGAACCGCACAAGATCCCGGCCACCATTCTCAGCCGCTGCCAACGCTTTGATCTACGACGTATCTCTGTGCCGCAGATCGTGACCCACTTGCAGATGATTGCCAAGGCCGAGGGTTTTGGTGCCGAACCAGAGGCGCTGTCGGCCATTGCGCGCAGTGCCCAAGGCTGTATGCGCGATGCGATCAGCCTGCTCGATCAGATGTTGAGCTATGGCAATGAAACCGTCACTTTTTTACAGGTGCAAGCATCATTGGGTGCAGTCAGCGGCCAATCTGTGGCCGAGTTGGTGAATGCGATTGCGGCCAGAAATGTGGCAGCGGGGCTCACGCTGATTCAACAGTTATTAACGCAGGGGGCCAGCTTAACCGAATTCTGCCACCAAGTGGTGGAACACTTGCGCGGCGTCATGCTCTTACAGATGACCGGTGACGCGGGTTTGTTAAGCGATCTGCCCGGCGAAACGGTGCAACTGATGCAGCGGCAAGCCCAGGGGTTGGCCTTGCCCATGACGCTTTATGCGATCAAGCGCTTTAGCACCGCCGTGGCCGAGTTAAAGGGCAGTCACCAACCGCAACTACCCTTGGAGTTGGCCTTCATCGAATCGATCCAGGGCGAAGTCAGCGCACTTCCGATGATGATGCCGACCAGCCAGGTTGCTGCGTCACCGGCGGTTGCCCCGACTGTGATGCCGGTCGCACCCCCGATGCCAGATTCTGCACAGACAGCCGTGCCGGAAAGTATGCCCGCGCAACCCGCATCAGTTGCCGCGCCAGCGGAACCCCCACCGCTGGATATGGCGGCAGTGAAACGCTTAAATGAGCATTGGAAAGACTTTTTGGGCATGGTACGCAAACAATATGGTGTACGGGTCGAGGCCGCGCTGCGCGGTGTACAAGACATTGCGATTGCCCAAGACAGTGTCGCCTTTGCCTTTGGCACCAATGATTTTACCCGGGGCATGATCGCAGAGCCGGAAACGAATGGTAAAATCGTGGTCTTGCTTTCAAAAGTATTGGGGCGTTCGGTCAAGCTCGAATGTCAATTGGGGGAACGCGCCCAGTTGACGAATATGATTACACTCACGTCAACCGCCACCGAGCGCGATGGCGTTGATCCGCTGTTGGAGTATGCGCTTTCGACGTTGGGTGCCGAAGTGATTGAGCAGGTAGCAGGTAACAAATAACAAGTAGCAAAGTGAGGATGAACTGATGGCAAAATTAAAACGAAATCGACCCCCAAGTGCGCCCCGCCCATCTGGCGGTGGCAAACCGGCCCGCGGTGGCGGTGGCCTGGGCATGGGTGGCAACAATCCCAATCAACTAATGTCGCAGATGCAGAAGTTGCAAGAAGAGATGGAAAAGACCCAGGCTGGACTGGAAGAAGAAGAAGTCACGGTGAGTGTTGGCGGTGGTGTGGTGACAGTGGTAGCCACAGCGGGCCAGGCGATTCGCTCGATTACGATTAAACCCGAAGCGGTCGATCCGGATGATGTGGAAATGCTCCAAGATATGGTGCTGTCTGCGGTTAACGAAGCGCTGCAAAAGGGCAAGGCGTTGGCCGAAGAACGCATGGGCGCGCTGACCGGTGGCCTAGGTCTGCCGCCAGGCTTAGGATTCTAAAATCAGTATGCCGCGCATCGGAAAGCACACATACCATGCAACCACTTGCTGAACCTGTAAGTAACTTGATCGAAGCCTTTAATCAACTGCCTGGGATTGGGCCAAAGACGGCCAGCCGCTTGACTTACTTTTTGCTGCGCGCCGACGACTCGGTCTCACTCAATCTGGCGAATGCGCTGCTAGTGCTCAAGTCGGGCACGCTTTTTTGTAGCATCTGCCAGAATATTGCCGATCGCGACCCATGTAACATCTGTGATGATACCCAGCGTGACCCGAGTATCATCTGTGTCGTTGAGGAGCCGCTGGATGTGCAGGCGATTGAGCGCACGCGCGAATATCATGGCAAGTATCATGTGCTGCATGGCGCGATCTCGCCCGTCCAAGGCGTTGGCCCCGATGATTTGAAGATCCGCGAACTGTTACAACGCCTGCAACTCACCGATGTCGTGACCCCAGTCACCGAACTGTTGCTGGCTACCAATCCGAATCTCGAAGGCGAGGCCACGGCCATGTATATTGCGCGGCTGGTCAAACCCTTTGGCCTGCGTGTGACCCGGCTGGCGCGTGGCTTGCCCGTTGGCGGCGACCTGGAGTATGCCGACGAAGTGACCCTGGGGCGGGCGTTGTCGGGGCGCAGTGAAATGTAACGGAATCTTTTCCCCAATTGATGCTTACCAGAAGTAGCTAGTAGATCCCGGCGTAAATAAGGTACCCTATTTTTACCATGCTGTACACGAGTAACGTGCCTGATTAACTGCCGTGGTATCTACGCCCAACTGTACTAGCAAGCAGACGATGACCAATTCAACGCAATTTTCGACACAAGAAGAACAATGGCGCAGCGCAACGCTCGATCCTTTGGTAAAGCGTTTTGGCGAACGGCAGACACGCTTTACGACCAACAGTGACAATATCACCGTCGAGCCGCTCTATGTACCCGTCGATGGTGCAGCGGTGGCTGAACGCTATCTGGAACAAGAAGGCTTTCCGGGCGAATATCCCTTTACGCGCGGGGTGCAGCCCAACATGTATCGCGGCCGCCTGTGGACCATGCGTCAATATGCGGGCTTTAGTACCGCTGCCGAAAGCAATCGGCGCTATCACTACTTGCTGGAACGGGGCCAAACGGGACTGTCGGTCGCCTTTGACTTGCCCACGCAGATTGGCTATGACGCTGATCATGCGTTGGCCGAGGGCGAAGTGGGCAAGGTCGGTGTTTCGATCAGCACTCTGCGCGATATGCAAACGCTGCTGGCGGGCATCCCACTCGACAAAGTCAGCATCAGCATGACGATCAACGCGCCAGCCGCCATCTTGCTGGCGATGGTGATTGCCGTGGGCAAGCAACAAGGCGTCCCCGCCCATCAACTGCGCGGCACGATCCAGAATGATATTCTCAAGGAATACATTGCGCGCGGCACCTACATCTTTCCGCCGGGCCCATCCATGCGCTTGATTACCGATATTTTTCGCTATTGCGCGGCGGAAGTGCCCAAATGGAACACCATTTCGATCAGCGGCTATCACATGCGCGAGGCAGGGTGTACCGCGGTACAAGAAGTGGCATTTACGCTGGCCGATGGTATTGAATATGTGCAGCAGGCGCTCAACGCCGGACTGAACATCGACAGTTTTGCTGGCCAGTTGAGCTTCTTTTTTAACGCTCACAACAACTTCCTGGAAGAGATTGCCAAATTCCGTGCGGCGCGGCGACTCTGGGCGCGCATTATGCGCGAACGCTTTGGCGCACAGCAGGCTGATAGTTGTAAATTGCGCTTTCATACGCAGACGGGCGGCAGCACGCTTACCGCGCAACAACCAGAAAATAATATTGTGCGCGTGGCCTTGCAAGCCTTGGCCGCAGTGATGGGCGGCACCCAGAGCCTGCACACCAATGGCATGGACGAAGCGTTGGCTCTGCCCACTGAGAAATCGGTGGAGATTGCGTTGCGTACCCAGCAGATCATTGCCTATGAAAGTGGGGTGGCCGACACGGTCGATCCACTGGGCGGCTCCTACTACATCGAACAGCTTACCGATGCGATCGAGCGTCAGGCGGCAGACTACATCGCGCGAATTGATGCATTGGGCGGTGCATTGCGCGCCGTCGAGGAAGGCTTTATCCAGCGCGAGATTCAAGAGGTTGCCTACAAAACCCAGCGCGCAATTGAGCGCGATGAACAAGTGGTCGTCGGGGTAAATCGCTATCAAACTGCCGACATGATCCAGCCCGAGTTGTTGCGCGTGGATGAGCAGGTGCGCCTGGATCAGATGACGGCGCTGCAAGTGCTACGTGCGGCACGCGATCCGGCCAGAGTAGGCGCGATCTTGCAGCGCATTGAACAGGGCGCTCGCACCCTTGGTGCATCACTCATGCCGCTCTTTGTAGAAGCGGTGGAGGCGGATATCACCCTCGGCGAAATTTGCGACACGCTACGCAGCGTCTTTGGCGAATACCAACCGGAAAGTTGGGTCTAGCCATGGCGCGGCAGGCATACTTTCAGATTATCCATAAATATATCGATCCGAACAGCACCGTCTATCCTATTTATATGGTGCATTGTGGCTTGGTTGCCAATAAAGCGCTGAACATTGCCAAACGGCTGCGCTTGTCGCTAGCCAGTCAAAGCTTTATTGAGGAAGCGGCCATGCTTCACGACATTGGCATTGTGCGCACCAATACGCCAGAAATTTATTGCTATGGCGATCTGCCCTATCTCTGCCACCTGACCGAGGGGCGCAAAATCTTGGAGGCCGAGGGGTTGCCACTACATGCAATTGTGGCCGAGACGCATGTGGGTGTGGGATTGAGCAAAGAGCAAATCCTGGCCCAAAACTTGCCGTTGCCCTATCGCGACATGAAGCCGACGACAGTTGAGGAGGAGATCATTAGCTATGCCGATCTCTTCTTTTCTAAAAATCCCGAGAAACTCTGGCGCGAACGGTCGATCAAAAAGGTGCGTGAGAATGTGGCCAAGCGCGGCAAAGAGCATACGGCCATTCTCGAAGATTGGCTCAAACGCTTTCGGTAACGCATCTTAACCCCTGGGATCGCCACCATCCTTGGTGACAGGATTTAAAGTACACAAAAGCATTGCTGGGTAAGGATACCGTGTATGTTGACACGCATTGATCATATTGGCATTGTCGTACAAAATATTGACGACAGCTTAAAAACATACTGTGAGGGGCTGGGCTTTGCCTTGCTAGAGCGGCGGACAGTACCGGAACATCTGGTGGAGGTCGCTTTTTTGGACGCGGGCAACAGCGCACTCGAATTGCTCGCCCCGTTGGATGATACGAGCGGCACGGCGCGCTTTCTGCAAAATCGGGGTGAGGGCGTGCATCATATCTGTTTTGCCGTCGATGACATTGTGGTGGCGATGCAGGCGTTGCGCGACCAAGGTCTGCGCCTGATCGACGAGCAGCCGCGCCAGGGCATTCATGGCTTGGTCGCGTTTGTACATCCCAAGGCCACCCACGGCGCAATGCTCGAACTGCTACAGAAACAGCACTAGCTATGGCCCAACACACCTACGCGTTTAGCCTGCCACGCAAAATAATCAGCAATGTACGCGTTCTCTCCACCCGTATTCTTCTGATCGGTACCCTGCTCTGGTTGCTGATCTATGGCTGGTTGGCCTATCGGCTGTGGATCAACGGACTGCAAACCGGCTTATTTGTCAACGGCTGGCTGGTGGCGGCTACGATTCTGCTGGGGGTTTTTGTGGTCTATTCGTGGCGACAGTTGGGCTGGCGTTGGCTGCGCGGTTTCCACCAAGGCGGCAAATGGCGTGCGCTCTCCCAAACTGCCATGTATCAACTCGACCCATCAGCCTTTGAAGACTATGTCGCCCATCGCATCTTTGCGCGCCAGGGTTATCACATCCATAATACACCCGACACGAAAGATGGCGGCATCGATATTCTGATCACGGACGACTATGGTCAGCAAGCGATTGTGCAGTGCAAACGCTACAAGGGCACCGTGGGCAGCGCCACCGTGCGCGAACTCTATGGCACCATGATCCACAGCGGCGCGGCGCGCGCTTATCTGGCTACCACGGCTGAAATCAGCAATGATGCGCGCCGCTGGGCCGAAGGCAAGCCGATCATCCTTATGGATGGTGCCTGGCTAGAAGAACTATCGCGTGCCACAGCCGGTTCACACCAGATCTAATCTTTAGACCTTATGCCGATTTAATTTTGTGCATGCGTAGGTGCGGTTACAAACCGCACCTACAAGAACAATTGCACCTGGTTTTGTTGCCGAAATAACCAATCGGAATAATCTCTTTTCCAGAGGTTACACCCCTTGGTCAGACCTGTAGGGTCTCATAGACCCCACCGGTCTCTTGCGCATCGATCAACCGCATAACGTCTATTCACCATCAACCAGTAGCAATTGTGAAGGAACACCTATGCAACGGCCACAGATCTTCGCCCACCGTGGGGCCAAAGCAGTTACACCTGAAAACACGCTGCCTGCCTTTCAACGGGCGCTCGAAATGGGGGTGGATGGAATTGAATTGGATGTCCATTGCAGCAAGGATGGCAAATTGGCCGTCATCCATGATGAATCGTTGGCGCGCACCACCACGACGACTGGGTTGGTTGGCGAGTATACCGCGGCCGAGCTGGCAAAAATCGACGCTGGTAGCCATTTCGGTGCCGACTTTGCTGGGGTGGGCGTGCCGATGTTGGATGAAGTCTTTGATCTGGTGGGCAACCGCTGCCGCGTCAATGTAGAGATCAAGAGCGATGATCCCAACGGCGGCGATCAGGTGGAGCCGTTGCTGGCGCTGCTTCAGGCGCGCAACCTCTATGATCAGGTGCTTGTCTCCAGTTTTAACCCGCCTTCCTTGATCAAAATGCGTGCCTTGGCTCCCAAAGCACAGCTTGGCCTGCTCTACTATCTGCCCCTGCCCACCTTTCTGCGCGACGCCTGGTTTACCCCCATTATCCAGCCCGAAGCGCTGCATCCGTACTACGGCTTGGTCGATACTGAGTTGATCGCCTGGGCCAAGGCGCGCAAGTGTGCCGTCAATACATGGACCGTCAATGATGTAGCGGAGGCCAAACGGCTGGCCGACCTGGGCGTGGATGTGATCATGAGTGATATTCCTGATCAGATCATGGCGGCGCTGGCAAAATGAGCTCATCAACAACGTGGCAACACATTGGCGCGTGGACCGGTGGCACCGTCGCCGCGCTGGCCCTCTCGCCCAATTTTGCCCAAGATCGCCTAATCCTCGCCGCGACTGCTGCCGGACTTTATCGCTCTATCGATGGTGGCCATCAGTGGCAGCGCTGTCAAAACGATCTGCCAGATCCGCGCATCACCACCGTGGTCTTTGCCCCGGCGCAGCCCGTTGCTTTTGCCGCTACAGCAGATGGTCGGCTTTTCGAGGCGCAGGATGGCGGCGCAACGTGGCAGGAGATCACAACCTGGGCTGGCCTGGGCATGATCAGCGCGATCACCCTGTCGCCCAACTTTGCCCAAGACCAAACTATCTTTTTGGCGACGCCCGAAGGTGTTTTCCGCAGCCAGGATGGCGGGCGCACCTGGGAAAGCTCGACTTTTGGCTTGCTGGACTTGGAAATTCTCTGTCTGGCCTGTGCGCCCAATTTTGCCGAAAGCGAATTGCTCTGGGCGGGCAGCGCCTTGGGCGGCCTCTATCGCTCGCGCAACAGTGCCCGTTCCTGGCGCGACGCGGGCCAGGGGTTGCCGGATATGGCGATCCAGTGCATGGCTGTCTCACCCTATTTTGCCCAAGACCAAACGCTGTACGTGGGCACCGAAAGTGATGGCGTTTATCGCTCGACTGATGGCGGCGCTACCTGGCAATCCTGTGGTTCACCGCTGACGGGCCAAAGCGTTAATGCGCTGGCGATCAGCGCCGACGGCCGGACCTTATTGGCGGGCACGGGCGAAGGGGTCTATCGCTCGCCCGATGGTGGTCACACGTGGCGCTTGACGCGCGGATCATTGCTGGCCCTTGCCCTATCGTTCACTCCTAATGGCAGCGCGCTGGCCGGTACCTATCAAGAGGGGGTTTTTCGCTTACCTGTGGATGGTGAACAATGGGAAATGGCTTCGCTTGATTTGACCGCGCATGTGCCGCCGGTTGTGCTGCGCGATGTGGGGCATACACTCTATCTGCTCGACGTGGAGGGCGCATTGGTGGCTAGCGGGGACGAAGGTCGCACTTGGCAAATCCTCAACGCTGCGTTGGCAGAAGAGCCGGTTTTCGCCGCTGCCCTATCGGTTGGCGCGCCAGCCACGCGGCTCTACGCCGCCACGGCCCAAACGCTCGCGGTTGCGCAAGGCATAGGCGACCAGCGTGTTTGGCAACATTACGCGTTGCCAGATGGCGCGACAACCCCGGTGCTGTTGACCTGTTCGCCCGCGCCTGACGCCACTTCGCGGCTCCTCTTGGCCGATGAAATGGGCAATGTGTATCATTCGGCTGATCAGGGTGCGCATTGGCAAGCGTTGGCTGTGCCGTGGCTGCAACACCAGTTGCTATCGCTGCTGGTTTCACCGCTCGATCGAACAGGGCAAACCCTTTATGGGTTGACGGCCCAAACCGATGCTGCGCAAGGCTACCTGATGCAACTCTGGCAGACGACCAACCACGGCAGTGACTGGCAGGTACTGGTCGATTTTTATGCCGACACGCCCGCCGCGACCATGACATTGCCCCTTGATCCGCGCCACCAGCCGATTTTGTTGGGAGTGCGCAATCGGCTGATCAGAATTTATCAACAAGCGGCGGATGGGGCTTGGGCAGCAGAACAACACTTTCTTGCTGATGCGCTGCGCATTACAAGCATTGTCAGCGCCGACGATTATGCCGAGGATCGCACCATTTACGTGACCACGAACAGTGGTGTTCTACAAACCACCGATGCCGGCGCAACCTGGTCACCCGTGGGCACAGGATTGGATGGGCATACGATTGTGGCATTCTGGCCCGGCACGCTTGAACAGGCGGCCTGTGCGGTCGAATTAGGTGGCGCGCTTTGGTTGCTATACTGAGTTCAATTTGAGAACCGGAGTTTCGCTATAGCGTGCCGGGGACTGCGCAGGAAAAGTTCTCAGTACAGATCTACAGTTGGGCAGTCCCCGGCACGCTGATCATTGCTACATCAAACGCCGGTTTTCATTCTGATTTGAGTATAGCTACCTAACTTCACAATGTATCCAAAAATTTTGTAACGCAGGCAGGAAAGGATCATGCCGATGACCGAACCACGCGCCGCTGTGATTGGTTATGGCTATGCTGGCCACAGCTTTCACAGCTATCTGATTGATATCACCACTGGCTTGACTTTGCATGGTGTGGCCTCTAGCGATCCTGCTAAGCGCCAACAGTCAGGTGATGGCGTGCATGATAAAGCGCGTGATTGTGCCAAGAATCGTAAGGGAAATTTCCATCATATGTGCGATGAAATTGTCAGGACAATGTAATATACTATAACTTGAAATTGAGTTGCATTCATTTATTCAACTAGACCACCACGGAATTGTTGTGAAGGAGCGCAAGTATGTCACTTCTGATGCCAAAGAATCTCAACCGTCAAGCGCTTGCTCTGTTGTGTGCTCTGATCAGCTTGATTCCCGTGCTTAACTATAGCTTGGCCGTACCGGACGAGATGCTGTTGACCATGAGCGCTTGGTTGCTTAGCAATTTGGTGATCGCTGCGTACCTTTGGCTATCGAGTCGAGCAACGCGCACGACGCGTGTTACTGCATAAGCAATCACGTCGCTTTATTCGCGCATAGAGCATATACTGGGTGCGCCGCTGAAATCAGCGGCGCACCTTTTTTGTGATTTCCGCTTTGGGTCGTCTACATTACCAGTTTGTCAGTGAGCCATCTAAGCGATAGAGCGTCGGCAATTCGGCCTGGCGGAATGGCGATTTCTTGGCCGCTTCGCGATCGAACTCAATCCCCAACCCCGGCAGATCGGTAGGAATTAGATAGCCATTTTCCCACTTGGGCTGCACTGGCACCACATCGGCCAAGACTTCGCCGGTTTTGCGCGGCTGTTCTTGCACGCCAAAATTGGGGGTTGCCATGTTCAGTTGCAGACAAGCTGCCGACGAAATGGGCCCCAACGGATTGTGAACGGCCAGCTTGATATAGTGAGTCTCGCACCAGCCAGCGATCTTCTTGGCTTCGGTAATGCCACCGGCAATACAGAGATCGATGCGTGCATAGTCGATCCACTCTTCTTCGATCAGTTCGCGGAATTCCCATTTGGAGCTAAATTGTTCGCCAGCGGCCAACGGCACATGGACGCGTGGACGCAAGGTCTTGAACGAATTGGGATTTTCGCAGCGCAACGGATCCTCGATAAAATAGGGGCGCGTCGATTCGATCTCGCGGCAGAGCCAGATCACATCGGGCAGATCCAGGCGCGTGTGCACATCAAAGGTGATCTCGATCTCCTCGCCCACGGCCTCGCGCACGGCATGAAATTGCTTGATTGCCATCAACACCGCTTGGCGCGGCTCCAGAATGTTGCCATCCTGGGGCAACCCCCAGCGCACAAACTTCCAGCCCGCTTCTTTGGTCTCCAAGCAGGAGTCCACCAGTGACCCGACTTCCAGGCTGTGGCCGCGATTGTGCGGATAGCAGACCACCTTGTCGCGCACCTTGCCCCCCAACAGATCATAGATCGGCACACCCAGTGCCTTGCCTTTAATATCCCACAGCGCAATGTCAATCGCGGCGATGGCCGAAGTCAAAATCCGTTGCGCGGGGAAGAAACCGCCGCGGAAGAGCAATTGCCAGATGTGCTCAATGCGCCCCGGATCTTGGCCGATGAGCAGCGGCTTGAAATGTTCAATCGCACCCACCACGGCCAACTCGCGCCCAGTGATGCCGGCCTCGCCCACGCCAGAGATACCTTCATCGGTATCGACCACCACAAACAGAAAGTTGCGTGCGCCACCCCAAACCGGGAAGCACTCAATATTGGTAATTTTCATCCGTTGGTCTCTCCTAAAGTGTGGTTGTGTTGAAAACGCCAAGGATCTTGTGTATGCGAATCATTAACTTCACGTTTTCAAACAGAGCTAACTACAGTTGTTGATTGAATTGGGAAGGTACGTATGATACCATCCAAGCGGAGTGAATGACAAGAGCGATGGCAATGGCGCGTCGCGGCCAAACTGGTAAGGTTCGACGGATTGTGCCAGCATAACAAGCTGTAATAGTTATGTAAGATTTGCGATAGGATTCATTAATCTGTGCTAGGTATACTACGCCCAGGACGACAGATGTTCGTATCCATCATAAATTATCCATTTCACATTCACCCCAGATTTTGGGGAATAAGGAGTCTCTTATGCAATTGCGATCCTGGTTTGCAACCCTATTGACAGGCCTATTGTTGCTCGCGGCTTGTGGCGCACCGGCAACCTCACCCAATCGTGGGGCCGCGCCAGTGGTGGAGCAGCCTACTACACAGGCCCCAGTGGCAGAGAGCCAAGCCATGAGCAACACCATGTCCATGACTGACACGCAGATGATGAGTGAAACCCATGCGATGACCGACACCACGTCCATGAGCGACACACAGATGATGAGCGAAACCCATGCGATGACCGACACCAGTGATGCGATGATGCAAGAGCTGCCCGCGTGGCAGACGATGGCGTTGATCGATGCGCGCACGGGTGAGTCCTTTACCCTGGCCGATTATGCTGGCAAAACAGTCTTTGTCGAGACAATGGCGACTTGGTGTACCAACTGCCGTCAACAGCTGGGCAATGTCAAAGATGCTGCTGCCCGCGCCGACACGGCAGAGGTTGTCTTTCTGGCGATTAGTGTGGAAACTGATCTGGCTGCCGAAACCCTGGCAACCTATGCCGATAATAACGGCTTTGATTGGACCTTTGCCGTCGCCACACCGGAACTGGTGCGCGCCCTCGCGGAAACCTTTGGCCAAACCATTGCCAACCCACCCGCGACACCCCACTTTTTGATCTACGCCGATGGCACACACGGGGAACTCGTGACTGGCTATGAGAGTGGCGACCAAATTCTTGCCAGCCTCTCAACCCAATAGGCGAATTTTATGGAACAATATCTGCAAGCCTTTGTTCTGGGCAACGGCGCAATTTTAACCAACGTCTGCATGTTGCCTCTCTATCCTGGCTTGGTCGCCTTTCTGGCGGGCAGTGTGCAACATGGGCACAACAAAGGGGCAACCAAGTGGTTGGGGTTGCTGGTATTGAGCGGTGTGCTGACGTTGATGCTGGTGTTGGGGGCCATTCTCTTTCTGCTTCAGCGCTCGTTTAGCACGATTCTGCCGGTGTTTCTGCCCGTGATCTATGGCGTTGTGCTTGTGCTGGGGTTGTTTATGCTGGCCGGCTATAATCCTTTTAACCGCTTGGTCACTGCGCAGACGCCTGCATTGCGTAACCCGTATGGCATGGCCTTTGTCTATGGTCTGGTGTTGGGGCCAATGACGCTGCCCTGCACTGGTCCCCTGATCATCAGTGCATTTCTCTTGGGCGCAGGCAGTGTGGTTCAGCTCGCCGACAGCCTGACCTATTTTCTGGCCTTTGGTCTGGGTTTTGGCTGGCCGCTCGTTCTGCTGCCGTTGCTGACCACCCCCTTTCAACGCCGCTTTACTCGCTGGACTACGGGCAACTATGGCGTATTGACTCGCGTATCTGGGTTGTTGCTGGTGGTGATCGGGCTCTTTGGCTTTTATGCCGATGTGCTGCCCAATTTGTAGGGAAATACACAACGATTCAGCCGGAAACGCCACCCCGGTCTCTACCCGATCAAATGCAGCGTGGTCTGTCGCCCATCCAACCAGCGCATCTCGCCGTCGCTGAGGATCGCGTCTTCTTCGAGGGCCATGCGCACCAGTTGGTTATCCCATTCGGGGATGGCTTTCTTGGCGTTGAGTTCAATCGAATAGCAGGTGTGATCAAAGAGTTCGTAATCGCCTTTGCCGGGCACACCGCCTTGTTGATCCCACAAGCCGATGGTCGGCCCTGCCGCGTGGCCGTGATACCCTAGCGCGTGGCTGTAGATTTGGGGCATAATGCCTTCACGTAGCGCTTGGTCCAGGGCACTTTTGAGTACCGCATTGCCAGTGCGGCCTATCCCCATTGCTGCCATGTGGATATCTTGCAGCCGATTGCCTTCGGCCAGGAGCACGCGCAACCCCTCCGGCGCGTCACTTTCGCCCGGTTTGAGCACATAGGCATTTTGTTGATGGTCGGTGGCGAGGCCCAGATAGTAAAAACCGACATCACAGTGCAGCAGATCGCCGGGAAGAATCACTTGGCGTTGTTTGTGGCTGCCCCCGCCAGCTGGCCCATCAAAGGTCAAGCCGGGCGCTTGAATTTCGACGCTGGGTTGAAACCAGGTGCGCAGGCCCAAGTCGTGCATTTGCTGGCGGAACCACCAGACCACATCATCGGTCGAGGTGACGCCCGGCAGGATGGTACGGTTGGAAAAGGCTTCGGCGATCAGCGCATGGGCCATTTGCGCCAGGCCAGGATAGACGGTGATTTCTGGTTCGATGCGGTGCTCCAACCAGCCCACGCAGAGCCGTTCGGCACTGCGCGCCCGCTCGGCATAGGGTTCGCCCAGCGCGGCGATGACACGCCCATATTCGCTGTGACTCAGCCCGTCGCCAAAGGGAAATTCGTCGGCATAATTGAGGCCAATCGTCTGCGGATCGCGCTCGCGCACAACCCGGCCCAGGCAAGCGAATTGATCCTCCTGATCGGGATCCCAGCCTTTGGTATAATAATCGCCGTGACCATAACGGTCGAGCGTCAGCCGTTCGACCGTACCATCGGCTTGGCGCGCAAAGACCAGGATCGTGCGGCGGCGTGCGGCCATGGCTGGTTCGGGCAAAAAGGACATGATCACCGGATCTTCGTTGTATTCGCGCGCGGCAATGATCCACATATCAAAACCTTCGCGCGCCATCAAAGCTGGCAGAAATTCAGCAAGCCGCTGTTGGAGCCAGCGGTTGCGGATCTCGGCCTGGGCACGCAAAGGAAGAATTTTGTTGCGGTAGGCCGCGACAGGCAGTGTTTGGGCAAGTGTCATGGTATGGGACCTCTGTTTGATTTTTGCAGATAAGGCATGGTTAGCCGATGTTGTGGTCAATTAGGGTAGATTGTACCGAAAGCCGCAACCATAAGCAATCTGGCGCGACCCTGGCAACGGTTGGCTCTCCATTTGTACTCGGTGGGTGCATTGCACTTTTTGGGCAGTGTGCCAGGGACGAGCGGGGTGCCGTTTGTCAACCTGGTGTGGTTGTCGCTCGTCCCCGGCACACGTTGCGCGCGCGTTCTAAAATTTACCCTCAAATTGAAATACACCTGTACTCCCTCATAAGATTGACTTTCCCTGGCGCTCCAGGTAAGATGGGGCGTACGATAAAATATGAACATAGAAAGCATGATGATAAAACGCAACGCAACAACGACTTCTGGACCAGAATTGCAACCGGCGCGGGCGGTAGTGATCACCGGTGCCGCCACGGGGATTGGTGAAGCTTGTGCCCAGCGATTGGCCGCGGCGGGCTTTCACGTCTTTGCGGGTGTGCGCAAAACCAGCGATGGCCTTGCCTTACAGCAAAGGGTGATCGGTCAATTGACACCTATCTTGTTGGATGTCACCAACGCGGCGCAGATCGCGGCGGCCCAGGCAGTGGTGGCGGCCAGCGTCGGCGAACAGGGGTTGGTTGGCTTGGTGAACAACGCTGGGGTAGCCGTGGGTGGCCCATTAGAATTTCTACCCCTGGCCGAATTGCACTATCAAATGGAAGTGAACGTTTATGGCGCGCTGGCGGTGACCCAGGCTTTTCTGCCCTTATTGCGGCGGGCCACGGGGCGGATTGTCAATATCAGTTCGATTTCGGGATTGGCTTCCACGCCATTTGTGGGCCCGTATGCCGCCTCGAAATATGCCTTGGAAGCGCTTTCCGATGCGTTGCGCCTGGAATTGTGGCCCTGGGGCATACGGGTTGTGCTGGTGGAGCCAGGGACGATTGCCACGCCGATCTGGCAAAAGGCCTTGGCTATGGCCGATCGCTTGCTGGCGCAATTGCCGGCGGCGGCGCATACCTTCTATGGGCCAGTTTTCCCCTTTATGCGGGCGCGGCTGGCCAATACCAAGGGCATTCCCGCTGATAACGTGGCCAAGGTGATAGCCCATGCGCTCACCGCCCAACAACCCAAGGCGCGCTATCTGGTCGGCAACGATGCCCGACTGCGCATGATGATTGAAGGGTTGCCGACGCGCTGGCGCGATCGTCTGATTGCGAGCCAGCTGCCCAGCTATGGCAGAAATTGAGGAGCGAGCTACGCCGCAAAAGCAAAGGAGTATGAGTAAAGCATGCGCGTGATTACAGGCAGTGCCAAAGGGCGCAAACTACAAATGGTGCCAGGTGATGGCACGCGTCCGATTACTGATCGCGCCAAGGAAGCGCTCTTTAGCATTCTGGGCCACTGGATTCAAGGGGCGCGTGTGTTGGATCTCTTTGGCGGCACCGGCTCGGTGGGCATTGAAAGCCTAAGCCGCGGCGCGGTTTTTGCCCACTTTGTTGATCTCGATCGCAAAGCTGTTGAGACAATGCGCGCCAATCTCACCCACTGCCAGTTGCTGGACAAGGCGCTGATCGAGCGCAACGACAGTTTCGCTGTGCTCAAGAGCTATCGCGGTCAGCCTTTTGATCTCATCTATGTGGCACCGCCGCAATACAAAGGCTTGTGGAAACAGGCGTTGCTACTGATTGACAGCCGCCCCGAAATTTTGGCGGCGGACGGCGAAGTCATTGTTCAAATTCATGCCAAAGAAGAGAGTTCGGTCGATCTGCAATTTTTGCAAGAATATGATCGACGGCGCTACGGATCTGTGCTACTGATTTTCTATTCACCCGCCGCCGCGTTGGCGGACGATGATGACGATAAAGAAGATACATACGACGAACTAGGCGATGATGGGCTAGACGATGACG
Source organism: Caldilineaceae bacterium (assembly GCA_034437715.1). GTDB lineage: Bacteria > Chloroflexota > Anaerolineae > Caldilineales > Caldilineaceae > JAHBVH01. The sequence continues at coordinate 18,281 of DAOTTR010000684.1, read as the reverse complement.
AACTAGACGATGACGAACTAGACGATGATCTGGTTGAAGATGAAGAAGACGTGTATGATGATGATGCCGATGATGATGAATCTGATGATGCGCAAGCGCAGATGCGGCAATAAAAAGGGGGATGCCAGCAGTGGCATCCCCCTTTTTATTGCCAAACTACCTGCCTACGCCGCCGAGCGGAACTCGCGTCCGAGCGAAATTGGCTGGCCTTGTCGCCCAAAGAGATTGGGCATCTTGCTTTCGCTAAAGACTTCGCGGGTGACCACACAGCGCACGACATCGTCACGGCTGGGGATTTCGAACATGACATCCAGCAAGCCTTCTTCGACAATGCTGCGCAAGCCGCGGGCCCCGGTTTTGCGCAGAAATGCTTCGGTCGCCACGGCCTCCAACGCATCTGCTTCAAAGTGCAGTTCCACCTTATCCATGGCAAAGAGCCGCTGAAATTGGCGCACCACACTATTCTTCGGCTCGGTCAAGATGCGTACCAACGCCCGGCGGTCTAGTGAATCCAGACTGACAAAGACCGGCAAGCGGCCAATAAATTCTGGAATCAGACCGAATGCCAGCAAGTCATCGGGCACAACTTGATGCAACAGTTGACTCTCTTCGCGGCTTTCGCGCTCCATGCGCCGGATCTGCTGCTCGCGTTGGCGCTCGGTGAGATTTTCGGGCAGGGGCAATGAACTGGTGTCATCAACCGTTGTGCTAGCGATGCGCGGTTGCAACTTCGCGTCTTGCCCAGTCATAAAACCTAGCCCCGAACGCCGTTGGATGCGCCGCCGCACCATGTCGCCCAGGTGGCTGAACGCGCCGCCACAGATAAAGAGAATGTTGCGCGTATCAAGCTGGATAAAATCCTGCTGCGGATGTTTGCGCCCTGTGTTGGGTGGCACATTGGCCGTCGTGCCTTCAATGATCTTGAGCAGCGCCTGTTGAACTCCCTCGCCACTGACATCGCGTGTGATGCTGGGGTTGTCACCCCCTTTGCGCGCAATCTTGTCGATCTCGTCGATGTAGACAATGCCATAGGCGGCGCGTTCCACATCCCAATCGGATGCTTGTAGCAAGCCGACGAGAATCGTCTCCACATCTTCGCCCACATAGCCCGCTTCGGTCAGGGTTGTTGCGTCGGCAATCGTCAACGGGACATTGAGTAACTTGGCCAGGGTTTGGGCGAGCAGTGTCTTGCCACTGCCAGTGGAGCCGATCAGCAGCACATTGCTTTTGGTCAACTCTACATCGTTGTCCGCCTGCTTGGCCGCATCTGCCCCTTCCACCTGATTGCCGCTATGTTTCCCAAAAACCCGTTTGTAATGATTGTAGACGGCGACAGCCAACACCTTTTTGGCTTGTTCTTGCCCAATTACATACTGATTCAGATGGTCAACAATTGCTCTTGGGCTTGGAATCACGCCGAGATCGCGCGGCTTCGCTCCCTGTGTCCGTGCTGCGGCACCCGTTAACCCTTCCTCGGTTAAAATCTCGGCACCCAACAGGACACATTCGTCACAAATATAAGCGTTATCCGCACCTTCGATCAGGCGCTGGACTTCGGCTTTGGTTTTGCCACAAAAAGAGCAACGTGGCTCTGTCATAAGTTATCTGCCTTCAATTTCGAGTGGCGTCGTTTCGATCACCTTTTCGCCACTGGCCAAGCGCAATTCGCCGGTTTTGCGATCCACAGCGACAATGCGCGACGTATCACCCAACACCTCGTCTACAAGGCCATATTCCTTGGCTTCCAAGGCATTCATATAGCGATCACGGTCGAAGTCGCGTTCGATCTCTTTCCAATCACGCTTGACATGCGAGCTCACCAGTTGGAAAAGCTGGGTCTGAATGCGTTCTTGCTCGCGGAAGGCAATCCGCACATCTTCGGTGTAGCCCTGGGCGCCACTGCTGGCCGGGTGCATGTGAATGGTGGCGTGGGGCAGCGCATAGCGGCGGCCTGTTGCGCCAGAGGCCAGTAACACGGTACCCATGCTGGCGGTCATGCCGACGGCGACTGTGCTAACCGGCGCGGTAATCATCTGCATAGTGTCATAGATGGCGAAACCGGCATGGATATGCCCACCGGGGCTATTGATGTACATGTTGATCGGCTGATTGGCATCTTCGCTATTCAACCAGAGCAATTGTGCCACAATCAGATTGGCAACCTGATCATTAATCGGTGTGCCCAGAAAGATAATGCGTTCCTTGAGTAGCAAGCTATAGATGTCATACGCGCGTTCGCCACGGCCAGAGCTGTCGATGACCATCGGAACCATATTGGTTGGTGGAACCATATTCATAAAATTTATCTCCATTCAAAGGATAAGCTAGGTCAATCAAAATTGGGGAAATATATACACCAACCATAATTCAGCAAGGCACAATGCGGATGTAATTTGGCTCTATTTTGGTGTTTGTGTTCTGTTAGAATTCGAGCAAGCGTCGGTGAAATTGCCGTGACCCTTCCTGGGAGGCTTTGGCAACAATAAACTGGCATAGAGAAATCCGACTTTTTTGCAAAGTCGAACTTTCCTATGCCATCCAATGCACTTTTGTCCGTAGTAAAGACTTTAGTCTTTGTCTGCTTCACGGAAAGACCAAAGTCTTTATTCCCCTAGGCTTGCTTTGTCGCCTGTCTCCATGTCGCCTGTTTCCGTGTCTGACATCTTGGCTGGCAGCTCATCCCCTTTGCCACGGGCGATGGCGATGATGCGTTCAATCGCCTTATCGCGCAACAGTTGGCTTTCCAGAATGGCGCGTCCCGATTCATGACGGAACATATTAGCCAACTGTTGGGCCGTTTCCGGATCATTGCCCGTCAACAGCAACTGAATGCGCGCCTCGACTTCGGCCTGGCTGACGCTTAGATTTTCGATGCGCAACAGTTCCGACAGAATCAGGTTGCGTTCGGCCTGGCGTTTGGCATCTTCGCGGAAACTTTCGCGCATCTGTTCGCGGGTCTGGCCGGTTTGGCGATAATAGGCGTCCAGATTTTCGACGCCAAAGCGGCGCAATTGCATTTCAATATCCGAGACCATCGAATCGATCTGATCTTCGATAACGACCGGTGGATAGTTGAGCGTGCTTTGGGCCAATACTACGTCTAGGACTTTTTCCAGGTAGGCATTGTCGGCTTGCGTTTTGGCATTTTCGCGCAACGTCGCACGGATGCTCGTTTTGAGATCTTCGAGCGTTTCAAAATCTGGCCCGATGGTCTGGACAAATTCGTCGGTGAGTTCAGTTTGTTGGTAGGCCTGAATGTGATTTACCTGGACTTCAAAGCGCGCGCGCTTGCCCGCATGGATGCTCTGTCCTTCTGCGGGCCACGCGAGGATAAATTCCTTATCATCGCCAGCTTTCAAGCCCAGCAATTCCTCATCAAAGCCCGCCGGCTCCATGGGATTTTCCTGATCGGGCGTCACATCCCATTCGGTTTCATCGAGCACAACTGTTTCTTCCCCATTTTCGTCCAAGATGGGGGTGTCATGCTCATCGATCAGCACGCTGTAGACATTGAGATTCATCATATCGCCATATTGACCAGGGCGATCGACATTTTCCCAGCCGGCTCCTTGTTCGCGATATTGATCCAGGCGCGCCTCAACAGCGGCCTCATCAATCGCAAATTCATCTTCCTCGACGCGCAGCGCCTTGTAGTCGCCCAGGTCGATGGCGGGATCAAGCGGCATGGCCAGGGTATAAACCAATGGATCCAATTTGACATCTTCCAGCGACGCGCGGGCATAAGGTTCCAACTTTTCCTGTTCCAGCGCTTCCTGGTAGACAACCTGCCCCAGATCTTCTACAAATTCGTTATAGAGGGCTGGCAGGCCCACTTGCTGCACAATGATATGATAGGGGGCCTTGCCTTTGCGGAAGCCAGGAATGCGGTAGCTACCGGCAACCTTGTTGGCTGCCTTGCGTAACTCTTGATCCACACGAGCTTGGTCCACCGCTATCGTCAACACTAACTCGCGATTTTCTCGTTCTTCTTTGTTGATCTGTAACGACATTGTTTCCTCAGAACTATTTTGTAGTTTCTATTTTTTATTCAGCGACGTAACGCTATCCGACTACCTACTTTTTGTGACAAATTTTCATTGTTAATCCAGCAGTATAGCACATGGTTTTGACGGGAACAAAGTGTTTGCCCTTAAATGCGGCCAAAGGCCTTTTCTAGCTCGCCTGCCGAAAGTTGAATCATGGTGGGGCGGCCATGCGGACAAGTGCGCGGCGACTGACACGCTTCCAGTTGGTAGATTAATTCTTGCATTTCCAGATCGCTCAGCAATTGGCCAGCTTTGATCGAGGCGCGTTTACAGATCATTTTCACCATGCGCGCCTCCAACTCTTCGCCCACCAGATTGCGCCGATTCGCCATAGCGTTTGCAATTTCTTCGAGCGTGCGCAGCGGATCCTGCCCGGAGAGCACACTAGGCATGGCGCGCACCAGAAACGTATCGCCGCCAAACGACTCGATCTCAAAACCCACGCTGTTCAACTGCGCCAGATGTTCCGCCACCAAACCCGTCAATTCATGGCCCATGTGAAGGGCCAATGGCTCGAGCAGATGTTGGCGGGGCACTGCGCCATCGACGGTACCATAGCGCTGCGCCAAATATTTTTCGTAGAGAATGCGCTCATGCGCGGCATGTTGATCGACCAGGTACATGCCCTCTGGTCCCTCGGCCACAATATACATTGCGCCAATCTGGCCGACGACGCGCAGCGGTGGCAGTTGCTTTCTTTGTGCCGTAACCTCGACCTCGCGCGGCAAAGCTGTGCCATTGACTGCCGGTGACAAAGCGGGTGCCGACGGGGGCGCTCCCCCTGGTTGGGGTGATGCAGGCGACGGGCCGGGCGACTGTGGCGGCGGTGTATAGAGATCCAGCCGCGTTTGTTCGGTCGTGGCCGACTGTGGCCGCGGCTCGCTCCATCCCGTAACCGGGGGGCGTGCAGGAGCCGACCATTCACCCCGCGTGCTGGCATCGGCGTCATGCCTAAAACCAGGCTGCGTTGCCAGCGCGGGCAAGGGCATATCGGGGATAGGCGCGGTGGCCACAATCGCCCGGCGCACGGCCTTTTGTACCGCGCCAAAGATCGCCCGCTCATCGACAAAGCGCACCTGCACCTTTTGCGGATGGACATTGACATCCACCTGGCCCGGATCAATTTCGACAAAGATTGTGGCCAGCGGATAGCGCCCCACGGGCAAGAGCGTGTGATACGCCTGCACAATCGCGTGGGTGATGCTGCGATCTTCCACATAGCGCCGGTTTACAAAAATATCAATATTGCCCCGGTTGGCGCGCGTCAACGTGGGCAGGCTCGTATACCCATAGACGCGCAAGGGGGATTCGCCACCTGTTGCCAGCGCGGGCATAAAATCAACATCTTGGGTTAGCGTATCAGCTGTACCCGCCACCGGCCACCCGCCACTCGCCATCCCCACTGTTGTCATCTGGCGCGCATTTTCCAGGCCATAGAGCTTCACCAGCACATCCATGACATCGCCACTGCCCGTCGATTGGAAAACCAAACGTCCCTCATTGACCAGACTGAACCGCCGGTCGGGGTAGGCCAGGGCATAGCGTTGGATGACTGCGGTAATTTGACCTGCTTCGGTGGGTGCTTTGCGTAGAAATTTTTTGCGCGCTGGCACATTATAAAAGAGCTGTTCTATGTTGATGATCGTGCCGACAGGGCTGCCGGCGCGCTGCTGTGAAACAACCTCGCCCGCTTCGGCGCGTAGTTGGGTGGCAAAGGCTTCGTCCTTGTGGCGCGTGGTGAGGGTCAACTGGCTGACTGCGGCAATGCTATAGAGCGCTTCCCCGCGAAAGCCAAAGGTGCGGATCTGGTAGAGTTCCTCGGCGCTGTGGATCTTGCTAGTGGCATGGCGCAGCAACGCCAGCGGTGCTTCGTCGGCGGTCATGCCCTCGCCATTGTCGATCACGCGCAACAGCCGCTGGCCCCCCTCGCGGATCTCAACACGGATCTCGGTGGCACCGGCATCCAGGCTATTTTCGAGCAACTCTTTCGCCACATTCGCGGGCCGTTCTACCACCTCACCGGCGGCAATTTTGGCAGCGATATCGGGCGCTAAAATCTGGATTGTCATACATCTATTATACCATTGCTGATGGCGTATAGAAAACTGAATCGGCTTGTGCCACGCTGTGCTAGTCCATAATTAGTCTCTAGGCGATTCGTCCCTCGATGATATGGGTGGCGGTTTATCGTACGATATACGCTGCCCTCTATCGAGATATCTTGTAGGCGGCCGGCCATGTGCTAAACTAACCGCTAGCATGTGTGTATCAGTGGGATGCGCACCATAGTCCAGCCTAGCAAAGTCGATCATGAAATCTATGAAATTCTATCCGACCCTTTCTCAGCAACTTGGAGTGAGCTTGATCGCGGCGTTTGTCACCTGCCTGTGTCTGTACTCTTTGGCATTGGCGCAAGTGCCGCTCACGGGTACCGTCGATCGCAATGCGAATCTGCGCGCGGGGCCAGGCACAACTTATGCCATTGTTGGCCGCGCCGCTCAAGGTCAATCTGTCACCATTGTTGATACGAATACGACGGGCGACTGGTATCGACTCGCGGATGAACAATGGATCGCCGCCTTTTTAGTCAATGTCGTTACAGCTGGGCTAGTACCCAACGCCACACGCGTCCTATCGGCCACGCCATCGGTGGTAAAAGCCACGCCAGTGGCGGCCAATGGTCCGGTGACCGCCAACCGCAATACGAATTTGCGCGCGGGGCCTGGTACCACCTATGCGATCGTGGGCGGTGTACGCGCCGACCAGCCGCTTACGTTGTTGGGCCACAATGCCGATGGCACGTGGTATCAGCTTGCGGGCGGCGCCTGGATTGCGGCGTTTTTGGTGAACACAGCCGCCGCCGCGCCAGTCGCAACGCCAGTGACTGTCAGCGTAGCTCCTACCGCCACACCTGCGCCTGCCAGCAGCGGCAACGAATTTGTGCTGGTAGAAAAACGACTGTGGGATCCCTATGAAAATGGGGGCTCGTTGGACGGGCCTTCGGTACACTGCGGCTACAGCCGCCGGTTGGTTGTCAACGTGCTCGACGCCAATGGCAATCGCGTGAATGGTGTCGCGGTGCAAGTGCAATATGGTGCCAAAGAGATCGAAGTCACCGGCGCGCAGGGCCGCGGCGATGGCGTGGCCGAATTTGTATTGGGTGGCGGGCAGGATGTAAAGGTAATCCGCGACACGGATGGCCGCGCGGCAGCCAGCGATCTGGCAACTGGGCTTTCAACCAATCCACAGGGGATTGCCTTGGATGCGTTGATCAGCGGGCGTTATTGCCAGGACGAGGCGACTTGTCGTCACTTTGCCGAAACCAACAGTTGTAACGGCCATTTTAGCTGGACGGTGACCTTTCAACGTGCCGGGAACTAAATTGCCATAGCCACAACCTTGGCGGCAAGGCGCTGTAACGCAATGTGGGCGTCTGGTGGAGCGAGGATCTGTACCGGACAATCCAACTGGGCCAGAAAATGCACAAACCAATCCAGATCTTGTACGTAGGCGCGCAGGGTAATGCCCTGTTCCCCCGGTTGCGGTTTGCCCATGATCCGCGGAATCATGCGTTGGGCATCCGCCAACGTGGTGTGCAACAGCACATCAACTTGCCAGACGCCCGGCGTACGCGCAATCGACTCCTCAATAAAGGTGAGTATGTCAAACTCTGCCAGCCGCACAAAGGTGCTGGGTAGCAACTGCACAGCTAATACGCGATCCAGCCGAAAGGCGCGCAAGCCCTGGCGCAGATGACAATAGCCAGCCATGTACCAATAGCCGTTACGATAGAGCACACCGTAGGGATCGACCATGCGCGCGGTTACGTCGGCATTGGTGGTGCGTCCCTGCAACGCTTGGTAATGTAACCAAACCTGTGCCTGCCGCTGCACCGCCAAGCTAAGCGTGTTCAGCACCGGACTCGTGGGTGCTTTGTCGGGCAGGGGTGTTTCGACCACCAACACTTCAGTGAGTGCTTGTACCGCTTGATTGGCTTCAGCGGGCAGCACGCGCCCCAATTTGGCCAGCGCCCCTTCTATGCTAACCGCATCGATACCTAATCCCAGGCGCTTTGTTACCAGCAGCCCCAGCGTGATTGCCAGCGCTTCCTCGGTGGAAAACATGAGCGGCGGCAACTTGTAGCCTGGCCGCAATCGGTAGCAACCATGGCGGCCCCGCTCTGCTTCAATCGGGATCGCCATGTCTTGCAGCATGGTAATATAGCGGCGAATGGTGCGCACATCGACTTCTAGGCGCGCTGCCAGATCGACACCACTCAGCGCGCCGTGCGCTTGCAGCAGTTCAAGAATGGTCAGGAGGCGTGTGGTTGGATGATACATCGTGATCTTGTTGATTTTGTCCAAAAATCCGGATAAAACAGGATCGTTCCTGTCCGCATAGCGTGATAATATCAGAGATAAGTCACTTATCCAAGTCGGTTTCGACGCCACATTGGCTTTTGAAAGGAACGTATGATGAACAACACCGCGCTGCTGATTATTGATGTGCAAAACTGTATGTTCAATCCCGAGTTGCCGGTTTACAATAGCGAAACACTGCTGACCAATCTCAAAACGTTGATTGCCGGGGCGCGCGCTGCGCAAACGCCCGTCATCTACATTCAACATTGTGGTGGTCCGGGCGCGCCGCATGCGCCGGGCGAACCGGGGTGGGAAATTTACCCAGAGATTGCGCCGCTGGCGGGTGAGTTGGTGGTGCAGAAAACCACGCCCGATTCGTTTTACCAAACAACACTAAAGGATGAATTGACCACAAGGGGTATCGCGAAATTGGTACTGGCCGGGATTCAAACCGATTATTGTGTGGATACGACTTGCCGGCGCGCGATGAGCGAGGGCTATGGCGTGACGCTGATCAGTGACGCACATAGCACCTGGGACGACAGTGGCCTGCGCGCGCAACAGATCATCGATCATCACAATACCGTGCTCGGCAACTGGTTTGCCACCGTAACACCGACCGCAGAGATGCAGTTTTAAAGTTGGTCATGCTCACATTTATTCCGATTTAATTTTATGCATGCGTAGGTGCGGTTACAAACCGCACCTACAAGAACAATTGCACCTGATTTTGTTGCCGAAATAACCAATCAGAATAATCTCTACTATATCGCACATGGAGAAATAGATCAGGGGAGTAGTGGGTACGCGTTGTGGGTAGGCAGCACTGTTTTGATGAAGTCACCCGGTGTAAGTGTGACAAACGGAAGCTGTATTTGGCTTGCCTCTGCTAGCAATCCTTTATCCAACGTCAATAGATAAACCGTCGGCACGGCTAATGCGGCTGCCACCACATGGAGATCTTTCGCATTGATTGGTGGCAGCACAGGTAATGGATCGGGCACGGCCGCAATCAGAAACGGAACAGCGATTAAAAGTGCTTGATAGCTGTTCCAAACGGTTTGCTTCATCCGTACTTGGATATTATGGGCTGCTTCTGCCAAGACATAGGTTGACACGGCTGCCTGTAAATAGCCTTTGGCACATAATGACAGCAAAAAACCCGATCCGCCTGATGACGATCCCGCCGCCGCAATCAGGCAAGACGCGTCAAAAAAGATGAGGGTAGTGCTGTCTATCGTCATACAGTAGAGGAAGCCTGGGTAATTTGATCGATAATTGCTTGGGCTTCTTCATCTGTTTGGTCACTTTCGATAAATTCAGTAATCTCGGCACCCGTATATTCGCGCAGCGTAACATCGGGTCTCGTGCGTGTTGCCCACAGCAGTAGATCGATGCTCCGTTTAGGAATGCGATAGGCGCGCCCTAGTTTCGAAGCGACCAATTTGCCATCGCGAATATAGCGATAGATCGTCTCGCGATCAATTTGCAAATAGGCCGCTGCTTGCTCTGGTGTCAAAATCTCAGGTGGATGATAGATGATTGTATTCATTTGTCTATCTTGTCATATCTAGTCCTACTTGTCAATACTGGAAACGACTTTTTGCCTGCTATCTACGCTATAAATTTATAAGAAACAAGCAGGGTTAGCAATCCTGCTCATTTCATGACCTCAACTCAGGCGCGGCGGCAATTTGGGCAGGGCGCGGCTGGGGCGTGTGGAGACATCGGGTTTGTTGATTGGATGTTCGGCCAGCAGGCGCAGAATTTCTTCGATGGCGCGCCCCAGTTGTGGATCGCGACCGTTGCGGTAATCTTGCGGGGTGACATCCACCTCAATATCCGGTTCGGTGCCATGATTTTCCAGATTCCACCCTACATCTTGAAACCAAAAGCTATATTCGGGCTGGGTTGTCACCGTGCCATCGACCAGGGTATGGTGGGGCGAGATGCCGACGACGCCGCCCCATGTCCGTTTGCCGATTAGCGGGCCTAGCTTCATCAGTTTAAAGCTGTGACAGAAGATGTCGCCATCGCTGCCCGCATGTTCGTTGGTGATCGCCACCAAGGGACCTGCCACCGAATCGGCGGGATAGGAAGACAAGCCGCCCCAGCGCGATAGATCATAGCCGAGCCGCCGCCGCGCCAGCTTTTCCAGCAACAACTGGCTCACATTGCCCCCGGCGTTGTAGCGCACATCCACAATCAGCGCGTCGCGCTCGGTTTCGGTCAGATAGCCCCGGTGAAATTCAGCATAGCCAGAGACCCCCATATCGGGAATGTGAATATAGCCTACGCGCCCGTTGGTCGCCGCGTGGACACGCCGTCGATTGGCTTCGATCCAGGCGCGATAGTGGGCGGGCATTTCATTCTGAATGGTCGATACCACCATGGAACGTAGGTGTTGTTTTTCGGTGGCTGCGCCTTTGCCAATCTCGGCGCGTCGATCGTCAGGCACAGGCGTTTCTGCTGGCGCAACTGTTGCCGTTTCTGCGGGTGTGCTAGCTACGGTGGCCTCGCCTGCTGACGTTTCCGCTTCGGGCCGCGGTGCCAGGGTTAGGAGTACCTCTTGACCTGCCTGATTGACGAGCAACTGGGCTGGGCTTGTTTCGGCATCCAAGCGCTGCCCATTGATCGCCAGGAGCAGATCGTCAGGACGAATATCGATGCCGGGGGCCGCCAAGGGTGAATTGCTCTGGGCATCCCACGGGTCGCCGATCACCAATTTACCAATGCGATAGCCACCAGCCTCTGCGTCCCAGGTGAAGGTTGTGCCCAAAAAGCCTTGATTGTAATAGGGGCGCGACCGATAGTCGCCGCCATACTCATAGGCATGGCTGGTGCCCAATTCGCCCTGCATTTCCCACATGAGATCGCTAAATTCGCTGCGCGTGCTCACCCGCTCGATGATTGGGAAATAGCGCTGGTAGACCATTTGCCAGTCCACTTCGGACATGTCTTCGGTCCAGAAGTGATCGCGCTGTAAGCGCCAGGCTTCGCGGAACATCTGCTCCCATTCACTTTGCGGATCGATGGAGACTTTGACGCGGTGCAGATCGATCCACCCGGTGCGGCGATAGGAGCCGACCTCACTCAGTGGCTTTTCCCCAGCCGTGATCACGCGCAACCGCCGGTGGCTGATGTAAAGCAATTTTTTGCGATTCTCCGAAAGTTGAAACCAAGCCACATCTTCGGCCAGGGTTTCATTTTTATATTCTTTGAAGTTATACGCGCGCAGCGTACCCGTTACAAACTCTTCCTCGTCCTCTTCGGCACCATTGTCCAGCGTGCCATGAATGGGCAAAACTGTGAAAATCGCCTTATTGGGGATGCCAGCAATTTGGCCATAGCGGCCATCGGGCACGGGGAAGGGCAAAATCCGCCGCTCAATGCCCTCTAGATCAATGTGCAGCGGCTTGATCTTGTCATGTGCGCCATCGTCTTTGGCCGCGTGACCAGCTTTTTTGGTTTTTTCTTTGTCGCTCGTCTCTAATTTATCGCCAGTCCGTGGCTTTGCCGAATCTTGGGGTGTTTCGCTCAGGGTGACCGGGCGTGGCAAGCCGTGGTGGCGTTGGTGGACAAAGCCCCCCTTGTGCGCCATAGCGTGATCGATCTCCCCCTCATCGATCACGTCATCACCCTCTTCATCACCAATCAGCTCATCGATCTCCTCGTCGTCAGCCGCGCTGCCGGCCCCTGGCTCGTCGTCGCCAGTGTGTTCGTCTGCCGCCTCTTCGTCATCCTCGTCATCCAACTCGGGTTGGGGAATAAAGGGGTTGGGCAATTCTGTGCGCAGCGTGAGCAGATAGGGGCGCATGCCCCACGGAAAGCCTAATTCAAAGTGCAGCCCATCGTAGACCGGGTTGAATTCGCGATAGCTGAGGAAATAGAGATAGTTGCCGCCCGGATCAAAGGCCGGGTTGACATCATGCAACACTGGTCGCGTCACCGTGTGGATCCTGCCCTGGCGCGCGCTTTCGTCCTCGGCGGTCGGGTCGGCCAGTTGATAGAGCCGAATCGCGGTCGTCTTGTCGGTGGTGCCATAGCCATAGGCCAGCCAGCGGCCATCGGGCGACCAATCAAAGCCCGCCATCGGGCGATGCAAGCAGCGATCGACGACGGTCAACTCGCTTGTCTCCAGGTTGACCAAAAGCAATTCATGGCGGTGATTAGTAATCGCCAACAGATCTTGGGTTGGCGACAGTTTGATGGTGACGGCGCGCCCAATGTCCAGATTGTCCAAGCGGCGTATGGTGCCCTGTGGGTCCAGGGGATGAATCTCGATTACCTCTTCGCCTGGCTCATCGCTAAGCAGGATTAACTTTTCCCGATCATTCGTCCACTCGGGTAGGCGATAGCGCACACCTGTGCGTTTGCCATATTGCAGCACCGGCCCTTCGTGATTAAAGAAAACAAAGGCCTTGCCACGCGTGGTCAGAGCGACTGCTTTGCCCGACGGATCCAAGCGCACATTATCCCAATAGCGCATGGCGTCTACAAAGCGCCGGTTGCGTTGGACGCGCGGGCTAAAAAAGGCAATCTCTACCTTTTGTTCGCGATCCTCTGCCACCGCATAGACGTAGAGCGTCCCGCCTGCATGGTAAACAATTGAGTGACCATCGGTCGTCGGATTGCGCACATAAAAGTCTTCATGGTCGGTATGGCGGCGCAGCTCTGTGCCATCGGCCAGGGCGCTATAGAGATTGCCAATGCCTTCATGATCGCTGATAAAGAAAACCCGATCCTGGGGCGCGGCACCGGCGCGGGCAATCGTAAGCCACATGGGCGAGGCAATGTTGCCTTGCATGGTATCCAGAAAACGCGCGAACTCGCCATCGCCTTGCGTATCGATCCACAAGTGGCCCGCCGTGCCACCGCGATAACGCTTCCAATAGGCCGGATCTTGGGTATGCCGCCCAATCACAACCTGTCCCTGGGGGCCAAAGGTCACCGTGCGCGCCGGGCCATAAGGCAGCGGCGCAACAATGCCATTCAAGCTGTCGTAGGCAATCGTAAAGAGGCCATATTCACTTTGGACGATCTGTCCATAGTTACTGGCAAAGATGATCTGCCCGCCGTCTGGCATCCACCCCACCACGCGACATTGGGTGCTGAGATAGGTCAAGCGGCGGGCGCGTCCTCCTTCGGCGGGCATGACGTACACCTCGGTGACGCCCTCTTCGCGGCCCACAAAGGCCAGCCATTCGCCATTGGGCGAAAGCACGGGATAGGTCACTTCGCCTAAATTACTGGTCAACCGGCGCGCGGTGCCCCCCTGGCGCGGCACCTGCCAGAGATCGTCTTCAGAAACAAAAATAATGGTATCCCGATGAATCGTCGGAAATCGATAATAACCTTCTGCCATGAACCTACGTTATCCTCAATATCACTGGATCGGTGGACGGTGAACAAGGGTATAGGTAAATAAGCCCATAGATGGCCCCAACGGCAGCGGAGTATGCTGGTCACCTATCAGCTACCTACCGATTACTTGCTACTACGCCAACGTTAAATTTCATCACCGGCTGCGCTGAATGAATTCAGCGCCTGGGATAGAAAAGGTGTTTAAACACGTTTCCCGTCGCAGGTGTTGAATTCATTCAACACGAATTTGTAACGATTCAGCCGGGAACGCGCCCAGGGGGCTCCCGATCCTGGCGGCCTCCGTCACTGGCCGCCAGGGATGGCGCGGGAACCCTCTGGGTGCCCGGTGGTGAATGCGATTGGCCTGAATCGTTACACGAATTTAACGTTGTCGTACTACTTATCAACCGTTCTAACCCATTCGATGGGTGTTCGTCATTTCTTTTGCTAACAGTATAGCCAGAATCGGGCAAAAGTGATAAAAATCACTAGCATTATAGGCCATACGGGCACTTGTTTCTATGATAGCAGAAACGCGCGGCAAACTTGGGGATGTAGCCGACAAAAATGCTTTTCTGCGATTGATCAAACCATGCTTGCGTCTTCTCCTGATCGGGGTATTTTTCAGAACCCAGCGTTTGATTGTACAATTGGGTGTCGGGCTAATTTTTCGCTGATTTTGTGGTGTGGCGTAAATTGACTGAATCAATTTCATGCGGCCTGACCTTCCTGCGTTTCCTGTGGATTCATTTTTGTGACCGTACTGAAAAATGTCAAAACAAATCAGCGCAGGTAATCGCTCTGCGGTACCGGGGACAAAATCCGTGCGCATCTCTATACTCGGTCCGATTCGCATTGAGACTGCCAAGGGACTCATTCACCTGCCGCGCCGCAAAGTGGAATCGCTGCTGACCTATCTGCTGCTGCACCCAGAACAACAGACGCGCGACCACCTGGCTACCCTCTTCTGGGGGGATAGCGCAGAGGACAAAGCGCGCCATTCGCTGCGCACGGCCCTCGCTACGCTGCGCCAGCACATTGATGATGGGCTGCTGATCACCGACCGCGATCATGTCCAGATCAACCCCAATTTTGGGCTGTGGGTCGATCTGCGCGAATTACTGGCGATCGGGCGGCGCGCCGATGATCCTGATCTGGTAGTAATGCCGGGGCGTTTGCAAGCCATGTTGGCGTTGTGGCAGGGCGAACTGCTGGCGGGTTCCTATGACGACTGGATTATCGCCGAGCGTGAACATTTCCACATACGGTTGCTGACTACCCTGTTGGCTCTGACCCAGGCCTTGCGCGCCCGCAGCGAATACGTGCTGGCGATTGAGGTGGCACACAAGGTGTTAACCTTTGACCCGGCCAACGAGTCTGCTCACCAGCATTTGATGTTTTGTTACATGGCTGCCGGTGACCGGGCGGCGGCGTTGCGCCAATATGAACTGTGCGAACAAGCGCTGATCAGCGATCTCGATGTGCCCCCCATGGCCGAGACCACCGCGCTCTATCATTGGATCAAGCAGCAGGACGGCGCAGAGATGTCGCCGGCGGCCAAAATTACCAATCTGCCGATTCCGCTCACCAGCTTTGTCGGGCGTACCCAGCAGATGACGGCGGTCAAGCGGCTGCTCCGGCCTGCGGCCCATGAAACGCGCCTGCTGACCCTGACCGGCGCCGGCGGCAGCAGCAAAACCCGACTGGCTATCCAAGTGGCAACTGACCTGATCGATGGCTTTGCCCACGGCGTATGGTGGGTAGAATTGGCGGCACTGCGTGATGGCGGGCTTGTGGCGCGCGCAATTGCCAAAACGTTGGGCGTGCAGGAAACCATTGACCAGCTATTGAGCCAAACGGTCGCGAATTTTCTGGGTGACAAACAACTGCTCTTGGTGATCGACAATTGTGAGCATCTGATCGACGCCTGCGCCACCTCGCGGCAGATTTGTTGAGCTGCTGTCCCAATCTCCAAATCCTGACCACCAGCCGCGCCGCGCTGAACATTGCTGGCGAGCTGCTCTGGCAGGTGCCGACCTTCTCTACCCCTGATGCGGCGAAATTGTCGCTGCACGATCTGCTGTGGCAATTTGAGAGTATCCGCCTCTTTGTTGCGCGCGCGGCAACGGTTCAACCCGATTTTGCCCTGACCCCCGAAAATGCCCAGGCGGTAGCGGAGATTTGTCAACGGCTCGACGGCATACCGCTGGCGTTGGAGTTGGCCGCGGCGCGCGTCAAGATTTTATCGGTTGCGCAAATTGCGGCGTATTTGACAGGCGCGCTCGGCGCACGCTTCGCCCTGCTGACCCAGGGGAGCCGCGCGGTGTTGCCGCGCCATCAAACCCTGCGCGCTACCATCGATTGGAGCTACAATCTCCTAGATGAGGCCGAACGCACGCTGTTTCGCCAAATGGCGATTTTCCCAGGTAGTTTCACGTTGGACGCACTTATCCAGGTTGCCGGTTCCGCATCCAACGGCGCACTGCCAGCCATCCCCACGCTGCTTGATCTGCTCACCCAGTTGGTCGACAAATCGCTGGTCATTGTCGAATCAGCGGCGGGCCACCGGCGCTATCGGCTTTTGGAAACGCTGCGCGAATATGCCCTGGAACAGTTGACCATGACCGCTGAATTAGCCGTCTTGCAGCAGCGTCATGCTGCATTTTTCTTGGGTATGGCCGCGCAAGCTGCCCCCGAATTGATGGGGCCACAACAGCTCGCCTGGTTGATGCGCTTGGAGACAGAACATGCCAATCTGCGCGGTGCATTGGACCATCTGATCACAATCGCCGATAGCGAGCGTGCGCTGCGGCTGGCCACGGCAATTGCGCGCTTCTGGGAAGTGCGCGGCTATGTGAGCGAGGGTCGTGAATGGCTGCACAAAGCGCTTGCACAACGCCGTACAGCGGCCATTGATACACAGGCCAAGGCATTGAACGCCGCTGGCTATCTTGCCTTGCGCCAAAGCGATTTTGACCAAGCACGGCTGCTGGTTGCCAAGAGCTTATCCCTATTTGAACAATGCGAAGAGGAAATTGGGTTCACCGAGGCGTTACAAAACCTTGCCGCCGCGAATATAAATCAAGGCGAGTACCCTATCGCGCAGCAGCGTCTGGAGTACAGTCTTCAACTATGCCGGTCGCTGAAGTATGATTATGGAACCGCGCGTGCGCTCAACTTGCTGGGTAACCTGGCCGTAGATCAAGATCGATACACGGCTGCACGTGACTATTATCAAGCGAGCCTACACCACTATCAAGCCAGTGGCGATCAAGTCAGTATTGCCACTGGCTTTTTTAACATGGGAAATACTGCGCGCGAATTGGGCGATATCATCGCTGCCCACACCAATTATGAAGCCTGCCTCGCCATCAGTCGCGCCTTGGGCCACAAAGGATTGACGGGGGTTGCCCTCCGTAATCTGGGCATAGTGGCCTATGATCAAGCCGCCTATGTCCAGGCTCGCGGCTATGCAGAAGAGGCTTTGCCCATTTTGCGGGAGCTGGGTGACAAGGTCAATAGTGGGTTTGCCCTCCTTGTGCTCGGTGATGTCGCGCGCAAACTGGGCGAAAGCAGCGTAGCCTTGGCCTACTATTGCCAAAATTTGCAGATCTTGCATGCAGTCGGTCATAAATGGGGCTTGTTTTATACGCTAGTAGATCCCAGCGTAAATAAGGTACCCTATTTTTACCATGCTGTACACGAGTAACGTGCCTGATTAACGGCCGTGGTATCTACGCCCAACTGTACTAGAAGCAATCGCCAGCCTCTTCACAGAAGTAGGTATGCAGCCAGAATCTGCGGTGCGGCTGTTGGCTGCTGCTCATAGCCTCCGTCAAGCCACCAGCACCGCCGTACCACTCGTTGAACAGGCAGTATATACGTAGCGCTTGGACGACCTGCGTCACCAAGTGGGGAACGATGCTTTCACAGCGCTTTGGGACGAGGGCCAAACAACGCCCCTTGCCGACATTGTTGCGGCAGCCATGATACTTTCCTTGCCATGATGTGAGACTCCTGCTGCGCATTCACCCGCGCACAACCTTTGCCTTGCCAACCACACTTGCCAACCACATAAGTCATCTTGATCCTGGAATCTACAGATTCCAGGGTTTTTGTCGTCCAGCAAGCTGTGACGATGCTGTGACATTGTTGTGACGCTCGCCGTGTATCCTGTGGATCGCTTTAACAACAACGCTCTTTCACATTGTGTGCAGGAGAATAATCTAGAAAGAAACAAGGGTATGACAAGTAAGCTACAACAGTGGATCGCTGGGCAGACCCGACCAGATCAAAGCTCGGTTACTGTGCGCCCCATTCGGCCCAGCGATGTCAATTTAATCACCGAGATGCACCGGCGTAAACAAAACAAAAAAGGTAAATAAGGAAAATTGGCTCAACTGGATCTCATGTGGTTGACAGCGTCGAATCAATTCGACGCCTGCTATGCCAAACCTGCTTAAGCAGGTTTTTCGTGGCAGCCGCCGGTTTCAACCGGTGGTATCCTTGT
>DAOTTR010000683.1:0-9147 GCA_034437715.1 Caldilineaceae bacterium | reverse complement strand
AGGCGTAGGCCGGTAACGGGCGTAGGTGCGGCTGCTCCTACTGCCACATTTCGCCAATCGCCGCTGGCTGCCCCTTGACCACGCGCACATCATCAGTCACGCACCGTTCCTGCAAATAGGCATTGAGCTCGGCAAACGATGTCACCTCTGGCCGTGGCACCAGATACTGCCGCCGCACATAGCCGACGCCGTGTTCGACGCCGCCCTTTTCGTGTCCTTCACCCGGCGTACAAAAATGGCTGTCAAAGAGATAGTGCCCGCGAAAGGTCAGAAACTTGGTCTGTTCCTGGCGTGCTTTGCCCCGCAACACCTTCTGTACCGCCGTCGTCAAGTTGTCATAGGTCAGCCGCCATGGCCCCCCGGCAAAATGCTGAAACGCCGCCACATGTCCCTGGAAAAACGCTTCTTGTTTCTGGCTCGGAAACGCCATCACAAAGATCCGCCGCGAATAATTCAACCGCATCACAAACAATTGCACCGTCACGCACTCCCCGTTGAGCAGAACCTCTGCTTCGCCCCAGTCCGCCTGGCCATCTCGCCCTGGTTCGAAGCTCAACGGCAGATACACCTGAGGCTTTCGCTGCTTTTTCCGCACCCGGCTCACATAATGGCGCACCGTTGACTCGGCTCCACCAAAGCCCTGCTCTTGCAAGAGCCGATAGATCCGCGACGCGGTATACCGCTGTTTGCGCGGCAAGCTTGCATTCGCCGCCACCATTTCATCGATCACGGCTTTGTACCCACCCAGCACCGGGGCCGCACGCACGCCGTTCTGCACATAGCGCCCTGGTTCGTTCCCTTCAATCAGCCGCCGAATGCTCCGAAACCAATGGCCCGTTTCCCGCATCAACATGCGGATGCTCTTCCCTTCGATGTAATAGCCCCGTCTTACGCTTTCCCAGCTTTCCACGTCAATCATCCTTCCCTCCACTACCTTCACAAGCACACTTTTTTTGCTTGCTATCTTAGTGGATTTTGGCTTGGGTGTTGACTTTTTCGACGGCCTTTTCTTTCAGCACTGTTGACTTTTTATTTTATCAAAAACACATATACGCAAGCAATTAGTGAAGACTGGCGCAAAGTGAGCGAGAATGGGTGTCAGTTCTTTAGGCAGGAACATCGGCTTCCCCTGAGATTGATAGCGATTTGGTTATGCCTATCTTACCTCAAGCCGTCTTCCTTTTTGCTTTCCTAACTTGGTCAAGTTTACAACATGTACAAAGTCGAACTTAGTATTTAACAACATCCTACTTTCGGCGATGTCATCTCATTGATGTATCCGGCACGGTCAAAGGGCCGCTGTTCAAAAAGTGATTAATCTACGCTGGCGGTTAAGATGACGGCGTAATCGTAATCTTCATCGTGCGCACACCAAACCAGTTTTCGACTAGCAGACGAAACGTGGTTGTTTGATCGATTGTGATAGTTTTACTGCCAATGCCAGGAACGCCTTCGCTTTGGTCACCGTATTCAAGGTAAACGCTGGTTGCATTTTCGGCATGCCATCGCAGCATCACGGTTTCACCTTTAGCTACGTGTGTGCCATTGAGTGAATCAAAAGATAAGATAAAGGGCAGATTACTGCGCTTCTGGTCTGTATCATTGAATTTAGGATCGGGCAGCTCCATGAGTGTGTCAGTTAAAGGCGAGGAAGCTAGTGGGCAGAAGTTGGTTGAGATGTTGAAAGTAAAATAATCATCCCACTCGGCTGGTGTTAAGGAGCGTCCAGCACGTAGACAGGCCAAGGCAAAGATGTCATCATTCTGCAGCAGCCACGCCTTGCCAAGGCCATCATCACCCACGCTATAGAGTATGCGTCCATCTTCTGAAACGATAAGTGCTCTGATCCAATGATTGCCGTGGGCGTTGTACCTGCTCACGGTTCGGTCTTTCAAGGCCCAGAGTTGGATCTCCCCATTCTCGCCCCCTACAGCAAGGGTATGATCATCAACAAAAGTGAGTGCATGTACGATTGTTCCGGCAAGAATTGAAAATGCTTTATCAGTAGTGAGATCTTTAACGACGATGTGCTCTAGCGTGGTCCCGGCAGCAATAAATTGGCCGCTGGGGCTAATGGCAAGGCTAATCAAGGGTTCCTCATGCTGCAAGATGAGACGGCTTTCAGCCTTGGGCAGAGACCACGCGACTACTGCACCATCCATGCCTGCCGACAAGAAGCCCGATGTATCAGGTAAGGCAACAAGACTGGTTACATCACGGTTGTGGTAGGCAAGTGTGTTACTGAGTTGTTGGGTCTGCCAATCCCAGATTTGGAGTGTAGCGTCACTCCCGGCTGTCACCAAGGTATTGGACAGAGGGAGCATGAGCAGCGCGTTGATACGCCCCTGCTCGGCAGGCCAGGAGTGGAGTAGCGTGTCAGCGCGGCTGTCGAAGAGGAAAAGCTCACCCTGTGCATCACCAACGGCAAGCAGATTTGCGGTTGGGTGACTGGTAAGTGCGGTAAGGCGGGCAGCGCTAAGTTTGTGGGTACGCACTGCACCATCACGCGGGCGCCAGAACTCCAGTAGACCATCTTCGCCAACAATGGCAAGTTGATCGGCTGACAAAACCGTAGTTTCGGCAGGATAAGTCAGTAGGGGATAATAGCCGATGTTACCCCCATAGTTGACCTTCCAGAGGTGAACAGTACCCTCACTATCACCGGTCCCAATCAGACGACCGTCACGGCTAAAGACGGGAGCAGATTCGTTGCCGGTTTGATTAGTGACAAGCGCAATACTTTCGCGCGTGGTAAGGTTCCAGAGCAGTACAGTACCATCACGGCTGGCGGAGGCAAGCAAGCGGCCGTCTGGACTATAGTAGATGCCTTTGACTTCGGCGGTGTGACCGATTAGTTGATAGGGGTCAGCATCGAGATTCGAGAGATCCCAGAGCCGAATCACGCCACTCGCACTGCCCGCGGCCAGGTAGCGACTATCAGGGCTGAACTCCACTTGACCGCGGAAGAGCGTGCCGTCACCAGCTTGCTTGAGGCGACGCGCTTGGAAACCATTATCCCACTCCCACAGTAAGAGGAGATCATCACTCATGGAAGCAATGAAGCGCCGGTCAATGCTTTGTTGGATACTGGTAACCGCAGATTGATGACCTTGGTCAATCTGCAGCGAACCATGCTGGCCTGAAGCGATGTCCCAAATGTGGGCATGAGTATCATTGGCGCCGGCCAGGATTTGTTTGCCGTCACGCGTAAAGGTAAGGACGCGGATATCTACTCCTTCTAGTTCATAGGGACTCTGCTCGACAACACGACCGGTCGCAATCTCATAGAGCCAAATTTGATTGCCGCTACGCACCGCAAACCATTTTTCATCAGGATGAATGGCAAGGGAGCGTACGGGGAAATCGAGGGTAAGGGTATATACGAGTCGCCCATCAGGAATGCTCCGTGTCTGGATGGTATTGTCGCGGCTTGAGGTAATAAGATATTGATTATCGAGACTAAAAAAGGCACCACTGACATCATCATGGTGGGTATCAACCACAAAAAGTAATTGGCTTGTTTGTAGATCCCAGACGCGCGCGCTATTATCCCAACTAGCGGTGGCCAGGTAGCGATTGTTACGACTAAAGGAGATGCCAGTGACCATATCGGCGTGGCCTGGCAACACGGCAACCTGGCGCCACTGCTCTAGTGCTGCTTGGATCGCGGATCGCGCCTGTGGCGTATAGGTAACTTGCTTGAGGGCGGCCGCACCAAGAAGCAACGCAAGTTGGCTGTCACCGGCAATAAGACGACTGTTGGCGACTGCGGCAACTTCGCCGGAGCGGGAGATCAGGAGTTGAGCCTCGGCTTTTCCACGCTCTTGTTGGGCAATTTTTTCAGATGCCTCGGCGGCAAGTTGGCGATCATAAGCAATGTACATGCCGAGCAGGGTAAAGGCGAGAAGAATTACGGACACGATCGCTGCCCAACGAGAGATGCGAGCACGGTTGGATTCAGCTTGAGCGCGATTTGTTTCTGCTTGGGCGCGGGCACTCTGTTCAGCGGCCAAGGCCTGGGCGTTTGCGAGTTCGCGTATACGAGTCGCTTCGCGTTCGGCATTAAGTTTATGTTGTTCTTCCAATCGCTGATTGCGCATGCTAATGCTGGCTGCGACTAATCGTGCTTCGTCTGGATTCATAGCATGCATGCCCACACTACCCACCTCGACGAGAGCTAGGTCGGCCTCATCTAATGGCACACCCATCTGGCCATCCGCCCAATCAATGGCTCGGCTTTCAAGAATGCGTCGGGCGCGCTGACCGGGCAGATCCGATTCATCAAATCGGGCGCGCACTAATGGGGCGAGTGTGTCATGCACTAGGCGGGTAACACGCTCTTGAGTGGGGCGGTTTTCGACGGGGTCGGCCAGCAGGTAGAGGTCACAGCACTGTTGGGCCAAGGTAAGGACGAGCGCTTGTTGGTGAGAATATTCTTTGCACAGTTCGGTGACAGTACGTTGTTCAGCGGTACCCAGGCGCGTTGTGTGGAAGGCAAGTAGGTCGAGTATCAAGCCAGACTCAACAGCTGTGAGGTGCTCTTGGCGAAGGGTGTTCAGTTGTTGGTCGAGAAAATCTCCCAGCAGGAGGCCTTTGGCGCGCAGATCAGTATAGAGGTCATGGTCGAAGTGGGGATGGTCATAATTGTATTCTTTGGCGCGCTCCCAGAGTTTGGAGAGCAGAATTTGCAACGTAGGTGCCACAGCAGCACCTCGATCGGCACGCAGATCTTGAGCGATCGTTTCAGCCAAGTTGTCGGAGATAGTGAGATGGTAGTGTTGCTGTAAGCGGTTATCACGCGGGATGCCGACTACGGCTTCGATGATGCCACGCTGATCTAGACGTTCCAAGAAGAGTTCGGCGTAGGGCAGTTCGCACGCAGTGAGGCGCTGCTTGATCTCAGGTAAATACTCTTTGCGGAAGCTGAGGATCAACTTGCCGCGCGGGCGTCGGTTGGCATTGTTGAAGATGGCCATGAGTGCATTCAAAAAACGGTCTAACTCATCTTGGATGTCGGACTGGGGTCGAGTGTAGAGTTCCTCCACTTGGTCAAGGATAATCGTCAGCGGTTTTTCTGACTCCTGGTTGCGCCAGCTAGCGGCGAGGTCCGCTGGTTCGACAGCATTCACATCCATCAGGCCTAACCCCATCTGCAAAGTACCGAGGATGCCTTTTACTTGGTCTCGTCGGAAATAGTGTACCTGGTGGTCTGACTCCAGACGTGGCAACAGCCCAGCGGCAAGCAAGGAAGATTTGCCTACACCTGATTGACCATAGAAGAGGATAATGGGCGTTCCGCCAGCGGTAGTGACACGAGTATATAGTTCGCGAATTTGATGGCCGCGTCCAAAAAAGATCGGCGCATCAGTGCGACGAAACAACTGAAGGTAACGGAAAGGGTGGAGGGGTGGGACCAGGTCTGGCAAGGAAGGCAGGCCGAAGAGAGGGTTATCTACCGCCTGTGGCAGGTTCCATTGTGCGGCGATCTCTGACCCAGGACGTTGATAGAGCGTCCACGGCCAGCGATCCACTGGCTGCCCCTCCGAATGGGCACTAATGGCGTAAAAGTGACGCATATCTGTGGCGCGTAGGGTCTGGCTGGCCCCCACTGCTTCGTCAAAGGCGCTTTGCACCGTGGCACCACTAGCGAGGGCGTGGTAGAAGCGAGTAGCAAAATTAGTGGCTACGCCGTCGTCTATAGCCTGCTCGGTGGCAATCACGATGGAGACCCCTGCATCAAGCAAGCCCTGGACTTGGGGCTGCGTTGAGCAACCGTTGAGAAAGACCACGACTAAGCCCCGCTGCTGGGCGAGAAAAGCAGCCAGTCCTGCGGCATCTGCAGTCGCCGTTTTTCCTTGGCGGGTCTCCAACAAGAGTTGATAACCATTGGCGTGGCCCCCATAGTGGAAGATGCCGATCCGATGACGGTATCGCATATCTTGAAAAATATTGAGTACTTGGTCAATGGTAACATTCTGTTGGATTACAACTTCGCATAGCGCAGCCTGTTCGGCAACGCTTAGTGCTGTCTGTATACTTCGAGCCTCTTCGGCGAGGTTGCGCAGATAAGCTCCACCCGGTTGGCGATCATTAGCAAAGGTGAGAAAGATGATGGGTTTGGACATCGTTTCCCTCAAGGTTAAATCATGCAAAATGGATTAAAGAATGGTAGATGCAGCTTTTAACCGAAAAGCTATACTAAAAGGAGCTGGTTAATGGCTGCTCTTCGAGTGGGCGGGTTTCTTGGATAGCGACCAGGATCTGATCACCGCCAATGAAATCACCCCCTGTGTATTGACATTACCCGTGATGGCAGGACCCCATCGGTGTTGATGGAGATAGATTCACGATCAGGGTTGACTTCAGTCATGGAATTCCTCACTTAGGGATGAAATGACGAGAACACAACTTTGTAAACTGAACTGTTTTGCGGCAGTCTATCCTTCCTCAAACAACGCCAACTGTGGTTCATCCTCCGGCGCGTTATCTTTGCTACGTTTCTTCTTCATCTTCGCTGTCTCTGCCACCGCGGCTTCTGCCGCGGCCCGTTCGTGATTCAATGCGAGCAACCGGCGCAACACCTCTTTGCGCGCAGCCAGGCTGATGGTGTAGCGGGTGCGGTCGTTTTCGGATACGGTGTCGATGAACAATGACCAACAGCGATAAGCAAAAAGCGGCACTCATTCCAGCGGAAAACGCGCCGGGTCAAAATTGTAGAGTGAACACTCCCAAACCCATTGTCTACACTGGCGCGTTAGTTTTAGCTGGCTAAGTGGGTCTTGAATCAATGCTACCTCGAGATGAGTATGGGTTTGGCGGACGATAGCCAAGTAGTAGGCTGTGCTCTTTTGGCGTGCGACCACTTCTTCATTGCTGGTAAGCGTAAAGGGTTGGCCAGGGTTGTCAATCGACTTCACCTCAATACATGCCTCTGCACCTGCCGGGGTCTGGCCTTCAATGTCATAGCCGACATTTTGCCGGCTCACATCTTCAACAAGCCACCCTTGCGCTTTGAGCAGTGATAAGACTTGTTGCTCTGCACTCCGCCAGCGTTTTAGGCTGAGTGGCGGTACTAATGTTTGCTTACTCGCTTCTGGCGTTGTCAGGAGATCGGTCGTTGGCCCTGCTGTTGATAGCACGGCAACACTCTTTTGGGTAGGCAACAGGGTGGCAACCGTTTTCTCATCGGTGAGTTCGGCGACCAGATGCTGCAATTGGCTGTGTGTGCCTGTTTTTTCAGAAACTAGATCGGTAAAATTGCGATCTAAAGCTTGGGGACTTTGCCTTACCTCCAGCAAAGAGCGTGGTGTCCCCGCGGTTGGCCAAAGCCGCCACTCCTTGCGAATGTCCGTCGCCATTATCTGTTTCGTGACATGGCGATTGGTCACATGGGCCACGACTTCGGCGGCACCAGCTAAAGATGGTGTAGTTTTTCCCAGACCATCCGATAGCTCTTCGAGGGTTGCTTCTTTGGCACCCAAAAATTTTAGAAAAGTGGATAGCCCTTCCACATTCTCAAATTTGCGCAATACACCACGCACCTTTGCGGCTCTTGTTAAGTTTTCATAATCCACGGCATTTAACCAGCTAGGGCGATAGCAGAGATCGGTAAATTGGTCTTTGGACGCCTGTTGCAGCGCCGCAAGGAATTCAGTTTTGAACGAGCGCTGTTGAAAGCTGGCCATGCGGGGATCAGAAAAGGGTACAAGCGCAGCAAGCATCTGTTCATTGATGATCGCAGATGTGCCATCCAAGCTTTCAGTGATGACATCAATCACCAACTGGGCAATCTGCTCAATACAAGCTTTGGTATGCGCGTCTAGGACGACGCGTGTCCGTGATGGATCGGTGCTGATATCACCGTTGATTTTGATGGCTAGTCCCGTGGTCTCGTGGGTTGGCAGAAAAGCATGGGCTACGGCTGCGCGTTCATCGAGCCGTTTGATCCCCTTCTCCCCATGGGCAAAAGCCAGGGCAATGCCCGCCTGCTCAAGTAAGGTCCAGGTGCTAATTCTGCCTGCGCTTGCTAACCGGACCATGCGTAAGCGGTGATCGATCATTTCCCGTCTGACGCTAACGACCGTTTCCACATCGGTGCGCAATTCGATTTGGCGGATGTGCCTTAGAAACAGCAGGGCGGATTCATCAAATGCACTGAATTCGGCTTCAATGCCTGTTGCGATTAGATCTGCAAACACAAAGATCGTCGTAAAATCCAACGCTTTGAGATCATGGATGGCGCTGTCAAACTGTATGCGATCCACTTGCGAAAGGGGATGGGGAATGCGAATCAACGGTACCCGTGTTGCGCCGGGCAGTTCGCGCGCGGTAAGCTCACGCGAGAAGGTGGCTTCTAGCGCGCCACTAAACAAATGAATTTTTTCAGCAAGTCCGACAACGGACTTGAAGCCAATCCCCCGGTAACCAATGCCGGTCCCCCGGCTTTTGGTGGAAGCCGCACTCCGACAGAGACTTTCAAAGTCAGCTTGGGTAAAAGGACGACCGTCGTTGGCGACCAGGAGAAAGGTGCCCACTCTTTGGATGACAAAGCGACCGGCATGGGCATCGTCCGCATTTTGTAACAATTCGACAAATGAACGCGCGTCATAACTTTCCGCAATATAGCGCTCTAACCCAGCCAAATCTGAGAGGAGTGCCAGCGATTGCCGTGCTTCATCGAGCAGTGGTTTGCGAACCTGTTCTAACATGGGTTGCTCACGCGGCCTTTGGATAAACACGAATTTTGGAAATCGTTGCAACGGTAGGCATTAACATTATTGAAAAGGTTTCAAAACCGAAAAAAGATTCGGCCCCAAAATGTTCTGTACTGGTTCCGAGAACACGCCCAGCTGCGTCATGCAAAGATACAACTATCCTAATGTCTTGAGCAATTTGTGTACCTTCACGCGTATGTAGCTCCCCATTGATTGCTGGATAACTATTATCGTCTACACTAGCGAATAGTCCCTCAAGGGTGACACCCATTCGTTCTTCAAATGCTTCAAGACGTTCAATGAGGTTTGTAATGTCGGCTCAACCGGATCTCATGTGGTTGACAGCGTCGAATCAATTCGACGCCTGCTATGCCAAACCTGCTTAAGCAGGTTTTTCGTGGCAGCCGCCGGTTTCAACCGGTGGTATCCTTGT
>DAOTTR010000682.1:0-12240 GCA_034437715.1 Caldilineaceae bacterium | reverse complement strand
TAGCCCATGCCGCCTCCTTCTGCCTAGTTGTTGTGTATGAACTTGCTGCTATCAACGGATTCGGGAACGAATTAAACGAATGATTTGGTACGAAATCCGTTCTGAAAACATCAGACAGGAACGGATATACAGGGCAATTCTGTTTCATCCGTTCCCAAAATCTGCTGACAGCGTTTGACTGAGATTGAATGCAACTCAAGCAAACAAATTGACGGCGTTGGTATAGAAAATATCCTCGATCTGTTTGTCACTCAACTTGAGCCGGTGGAAGGCCAGGATCAAGCTGCGCAACGATTCTAGCCCGATCAAGACTGGTTTGAGGTTGGTGTGCTTCTCGTGCAGATTCATCTCTTCGGCATAGATCCAGTGAAACGAATCACCAAGCGCAATGCAGCGGCCGCGCATGTGGCTGACATGAAAATCGGTGCCATACATGAGCTTTTCATGACCAAAGGTGTCCACAATCGCCTCAAACGCGCCAGCTTCGGTCACGGCCGAGGTGTCGAACCAGACATTGTCCAGCCCGCGGATGCTGTCGATGCCCTCGATGGTGTGCCAGGGGTTGAAGCCACGCCCGGCATGGGCCAGGATCAAGCGCATGTTGGGGTAGGTTTCACAGTAGCGCCGAATTGTGGCTTGATTGACCGGATCGGCCAGGGCGCGATCGCGCACCATGTGCAGCGTGATCGAAAGCCCTTCCTCGTGAGCAATGCGCACATGCTCCTCGGTCAGATAATCTTCAATCGGTGCCAAAAAGGTGGGACCGTCCCCCTTAGACATAATGTGATAGGGCTTGAGGCCGACAAACTTTTGGCGGCGCACGGTTTCGCGCACATACTCGGCGTCCATCTCTGGCGCGATCAACATTTGGCCCAGCGCGTGAAAGCCAGCGTCAAGGCCTTTGGCACACTCTGTTGCAATATAGTCATTGTTGCCGTCGCGATCCCCTTGAAAGGCCAGCCCAAAGAAGAGGCCACCGACGGTGCGTTGGTTGGGATGCAGCCAATCAATATATTCACGAAAAACATCCAGCCCAATCGCGCTAGGTGTCCCTTCTAAATGGGCTGGCACAGTTCCTGCCGCATAGTGATCATGCCGGAAGAGATGCGCATGGGCGTCGAAGATTTTGTCCGGTAGCGCCGGTTCAACTGCCCGCGCCAAAAATTCGCGATCCGCATCGGTAAATTGCCAACTTGCCATCCGATTTCCCCTACTTTCTTATAGATAAAACCCTTAAAAGTTGCATCAATGATCAATGGTTCAGTCGAGAGCCTACGTGCAACTTTTAAATGGTTTGTCCATTAGTTGCAATGAAGAACGTTTGCCCTGCTCTTTGCACAGCCTTCACAAAGACCGAACAGCATGTTACAATCGTATAAACAGGCTTCCCGCTACAGGCGCGACAAAGATTTTGCCCACAGAAATGCTCGATCGATGGGGACTACGATATGCCCTTCATGGTACTCGGAAATGCAGATCTCGTCAACCGTATTGAAAGCAGCCTAATGGCGTTCCCGTGGTCGCGCCCAACCTAGTCCAGCCACTCAAACCCATGAAATATAACGAATCGACAGGAAATCAAGATGAGTGAACCGACCTTGCAAATTGAAACGATCCAGGGCCGCCAGGCCTATACGCTGGAAAACGGCCGCCTGCATCTGGGCGCGCTGCGCGGCGGTGGTCATCTGGTCGATATCCGCTTGCTGACCGACAACGCCCAAGCGGCCATCAATCCCTTCTATGTGCCCAACTACCCCACCATCGACCCACACACCTATGACGCAGCCCACCATGCGGCGCACTATGGCGAAGGGGCCAACGCGCGCTTAACCGCAGGCTATATGGGCCATCTGCTCTGTTTCCCCGCCTTTGGTCCACCCACGCCAGACGAGATCGACCACGGCTTTACCTTTCATGGTGAAGCCGTGGCTGTCGAGTGGCGGCAGCACAAGCCGCCCCAAATCACGCCAGAAGCGGCCACGCTTTACTATGGTGCGGATCTGGTGCAGACCCAATATCGCGTCGAACGGGCGATTACGTTGCACGCCAACCAGACAACCGTCTACGTTGAAGAGTGGATTGAAAACCTGGCCGACTTTGACCGCCCCTTCAACCGCGACCAACATCCTACCTTTGGCGCACCCTTTGTGGCACCGGGCAAGACTATGCTCGATCTGCCCGGCACCAAAGGCGTGATCAAGCCGGGGCGCAACGCCGGCGACGGCTTGCCCATCGGTGAGGTGACCTGGCCCTACGCCCGCCAGCCCGACGGCACCAAGGTGGATCTGCGCGCGTTTCAAGCGACGCCAGCCTCCACCACCTACTATCCCATCTTGCTCGATCCGGCGCGGCCCATGAGCTATTTCACCCTCTATAATGTCGATTACCCGTTGCTGGTTGGCTATCTCTTCCCCACTGCCGATAATCCGTGGATTGTGGACTGGCAAGAAAACAAAAGCAATCAACAGCCGCCGGCCAATGGCCAGATGATCGCGCGCGGCATCGAATTTGGTACCTCGCCGTGGGATGAGGGCTTGCGCAGCAGTGTGGACCGGGGCAGCATGTTTGACACGCCAACGTACCAGTGGATCGGCGGTCGCCAGCGGATTAAAACGACCTACACGATCTTTTTAACCGAAATTCCTGTCGGCTTCCGTGGCGTGGCCGATGTGCAAGCGCAAGCCGGCCAGATCGTAATCACCGAACGCGAGACGGGACGCCAAATCAGTATCGCCAACGGGTAAGAGCCATACCTTTTTGATCGACCAGCGGATTTGACCAACCAGAGGAGAAAACGAGCATGACACAATCGACCGTCACCCAATTCGGTGCGCAACACCATCAACAATTCATGGAACAAGGCTATCTCAATTTGGGTCGCCTGCTGGATGATGCGGCGCTGTCGGCCATCCAGCAGCGCATCGACGACATTATGCTGGGCAACATTGCCTATCCCACCGTGCGCTTTCAACTGGACGGCACCACCGGCGAATACAAAAATCTGCCACCCGACAGCCCCGGCCACAAAGGCGCGACCCTGGCCTATCGGCGCATTACCGGGCTCGAACAAGATCCGGTCTTTCTGGCCTATATGCAGCACCCGGTGATCCGCCAGATCACGCGGCGCTATATTGGCGAGGATGTGGCGATTTTTCGCGCCATGTTTATGAACAAACCTGCGCAACAAGGCACCGACTTGCCCTGGCATCAAGATATTGGCGAAGGCTGGGGGCTGGATCGCAATCCACTCATCACCGTGTGGACGGCGTTTGATGATGCCACCACGGCCAATGGCTGTATGCAGATCGTGCCGGGCAGTCATAAACTGGGCGTCCTCAATCCGCAACACTTTGTCACCGCCGCCGATCAAGCCAAGTATACCCAGGCCAATGCTGTGATCGATCTGGCGGTGGCCGCTGGCGAAGCCATTCTCTTGCACAATTTTATGCTGCACCGTTCTGGTGTGAATCACACTGCCCACCCCCGCCGCGCCTTTAGCACCACCTATATGGACGCGGCCACGCGCGACAAAACTACCAGCGAAACGTTTCCCCAGGTTTTCGGAAACAGTATTGGCAGTTGAATTCAAGCACGTTCCATACTATAATCAGGCGGCTCGATACGCGCGATTCTGGATCTGTCGGGCAAGAGCAAGGAGCGAAATGACAAACACACGCTACGAGACGGATGTTGTCGCATGGTCGCAGCAGCAGGCCCAATTGCTGCGCGACGAGGCATTTGAATTGGTGGATTGGAATAACATCATCGAGGAGATCGAAAGCTTGGGTATCAGTCAGCAGCATGAATTGCATAGTCGATTGGTGAAGCTACTGATGCACTTGTTGAAATGGCAATTCCAGGAACCCCATCGTTCGCGCAGTTGGGAGGCTACAATCGTTCATCAGCGGGGTGAGATCGAGTGGCTGCTTGACCATAATCCAAGTCTGCGCGCTCGCCTCTCCGAGTTTGTTTCCAAGGCTTATCGATCTGCTATTCGCGAGGCTGCCGCAGAGACAGGTCTTCTTCGCACGACCTTCCCGACCGAGTGCCCCTATACACTCGATCAAATCATGGATGAAGCGTACCTTCCCTGAGGAATTCGGAGAAGCAGAGAGGACGAAAATGACAAACACACGCTACGAGACGGATATTGTCGCATGGTCGCAGCAGCAGGCCCAATTGCTGCGCGACGAGGCATTTGAATTGGTGGACTGGAACAACATCATCGAGGAGATCGAAAGTTTGGGTATCAGTCAGCAGCATGAACTGGATAGCCGGTTAACCGTGCTACTTATGCATCTACTCAAGTGGCAATTCCAGGCATCCCATCGTTCGCGCAGTTGGGAAGTCACGATTGGCTATCAGCGGGTCGATATCGATGGCGTTCTCGAACGAAATCCAAGTCTTCGGGCATCATTCTCTGACTTCGTACGGAAAGCATACCCGAGAGCTGTGAAGAAGGCAGTTATCGAGACAAGGCTTCCTGTTTCGACCTTCCCGACCGAGTGTTCCTATACACTCGGTCAAATCATGGATGAAGCGTACTTCCCTGAGGAATTCGGAGAACAAGAAAGGGCAACATGACAACACTGTATGATGCCGACTTCGTCGCATGGTCGCAGCAGCAGGCCCAGTTGCTGCGCGACGAGGCATTTGAATTGGTGGACTGGAACAACATCATCGAGGAGATTGAAAGTTTGGGCATTAGTCAGCAGCATGAACTGGATAGCCGGTTAACCGTGCTACTTATGCATCTGCTCAAGTGGCAATTTCAGGAAGCGCAGCGCTCGCATAGTTGGGAAGTCACGATCGTTCACCAGCGTGGCCGCATCGAGCGATTGCTGCGCCGTAATCCGAGCCTTCGTGCGCGCCTTTCCATATTCATTGCTGAAGCTTACCCCTTTGCCATTCGCGAGGCTGCCGCGGAGACACGGTTGCCGCGCACGACCTTTCCGACCGAGTGCCCCTATACACTCGATCAAATCATGGACGAAGCGTACCTTCCCTGAGGAATTCGGAGAAGCAGAGAGGACGAAAATGACAACACTCTATGAGGTCGACTTTGTCGAATGGACGGAGAAGCAAGTTCAGCTGCTGCGCGCCGAAGAATTCGAGAAGGTGGACTGGAACAACATCATCGAGGAGATTGAAAGCTTGGGCGCTACGGAAAAACGAGCGTTAAAGAATCGGTTAGTCGTTCTGCTCATGCACTTGCTCAAGTGGCAATTTCAAGAGTCTCACCGCTCCGACAGCTGGCAGATCACAATCGACAACCAGCGCATCGACATTGAAGAAATTCTCGAAGAAAATCCTAGCCTGCGACTACGCTTCTCTGAATATGTGGCGAAAGCTTACCCTACTGCGATTCGAAGGGCAGCGACCGAAACAAAGCTACCGCGCGCTACTTTTCCGATAGTGTGTCTCTATACACTCGATCAAATCATGGACGAAGCGTACCTTCCCTGAGGAATTCGGAGAAGCAGAGAGGACGAAAATGACAACACTCTATGAGGTCGACTTTGTCGAATGGGCCGAGAAGCAAGTTCAACTGCTACGCGCCGAAGAGTTCGAGAAGGTGGATTGGAACAACATCATCGAGGAGATCGAGAGCTTGGGTATCAGTCAGCAAGGCGAATTAGATAGTCGATTACGAATCTTGCTCATGCACTTGCTAAAGTGGCAGTTTCAGGAGTCCCATCGCTCGCGTAGCTGGAGTATTACGATTGATAACCAGCGAATCGACATCGAGTGGTTGCTTGGTCGGAATCCAAGCCTCCGATCCCGCTTGGCTGAGTTTGTTGCTGCTGCCTATCCGCTGGCTGTCCGAATGGCAGCGAAGGAAACAGATCTACCGCGCACTACTTTTCCGATAGTGTGCCCCTATTCGCTCGAGCAAATTATGGACGAAGCGTACCTCCCCTAATGCAACCTACGTGGCCTATGCCTTGCCCTTACCCCGGCAGAATGCGGCGCAAGTAGCTTTCGATGCTGCGGCCGGCCGGCCGTTGCTTGGGGTAGCCAAAGGAGACTTCCTCGAAGCGTACACCATCGAGCCAGCGAGTACCAGGGATATGTAGATGGCCGTAGATCACCACATGGGCGGCAAAGCGTAGATGCCAATCGGTGGTGCGCCGTGTCCCGCACCACAACGAAAAACGCGGAATGTGCGGCAAAACCGCCAGATCTTGGCGCAGGGGAAAGTGGTTGATCAAAATCAGCGGCGCACCGGCAAGGGCTTGCAGGCGCTCTTCGGTGTAGGCACAGCGCGCCGCACACCAATCGGCACGGGTGGCATACGGGTCCGGGTGGAGGAAGATTTCATCGGTGCAGACCACATCTTCGACGGCAGTCCACGCCAGTGCGGCCTCGGCGGCGATCGCATCGGGACGAAAGCTGTAATCGTAAAGCAGAAAGAGCGGTGCCAGCCAATAGCCCGGCCCGGCACCCGGCCAGGCGATGTAGGGATCTTCCGGTGTCAGCACACCATATTCACGACAGATCGCCAGCAACTGTTGATATTTGGCCGCACCGCGCAAATGCTCGACAACCAGGGGCATTGTCCAGAGATCGTGATTGCCTGGCGTCCACAGCACACGCGCAAAGCGTTGGGTCAAGATCGCCCAGGCAAAGCGGAACTGCTCCTCAGTTTCGCCCACATCGCCCGCCACAATCAACCAGCCTGCCGGATGAGGGGGCATCGTCGCCAGCGCGTGCCGATTCGCTTCATAGGCCAGGTGCAAATCACTGATCGCATAGAGTTGCATAGTCACCCACATTTAGACAGATGATGTCACATATCGGCTCACATGGCGATAATCTTGCGGATGGCGGCGGCGGTCTCCTCAAACGAGGCAACAGTAGGCGGCACTTCGCTGATCATAGGCCCGTCGTAGCCAATGGCGCGCAATTCGCGATTCATCGCCACATAATCCACTTCGCCTTCCAACAGCGCGGGCCAACTGCCATTCAACGCCCGCCCGCGCCAATCTTTCAGATGCACCATTTTGATGTGCTCGCCCACAATGCGCACCCAGTGGTGCGGATATTGGAAGACCGCCATATTGCCCGGATCAAAATAGAAACCGATATAGGGGCTGCCCACTTCATCAAGGAAATGTTTCATCTCCAGCGGACTGAACAGAAAGCCATTCCAGACAAATTCCACGGCCAACTTGACGCGCAGTTGCTCGGCGGTGGCGGCGATCTCTCGCAGCGCACGTACGCCGTTACGATACGCGTCATCGTAATAGAGATCGGCGCGCAGCGATCCCAATGTATGCAACGTGCAACCGATCCCCATGGCCGCCGCCGCGCGCAAGCCAAGCTCGGTCTCGCGGATGCTGGTCTGCTGGGGCACGCCACTGTCCAGCAGATTGCCGGTACAATGACTATGCGTCATCGAGACCAACGCCACGCCATTGGTGTCCGCCGCCGCGACAATTTGGGCCAGTTGTTCTGGCGTGCTCGCGGGGGTCAAGTCACCCTGGCGGCGCATACACACTTCGGCCACTGCGTAGCCAGCCTGTGCCGCTTGTTGTAAGAAAGCCGCCAGTGATAGATCACCGGCGATCAATTGACTGATCCCGACTTGCATGATTTGTGAATCCTCCAAGGACAAAAGCGATTTATAGGAGTGCGTTCGGGTCGCCAAGACCCGAACGCACTAGATATAGCTACCAAGCAATCGGCTGCACCGAGCCAGTGACACCGGCTTGCAGAATTGCCTCGGCCACGGCCACGGCTTTGATCGCTTCCGCCCCTGGCGATAGGCAGGTGGTTTCGCCGCGAATACAGGCCAGAAAATGTTCGGCCTGGTAGACATACATATCGGGCTGCGCCGGCACCTGAATCAACGATTGTTCCCCGGCGCGATCCGTCAGGCAGCAATATTGATATTGGCTAGGGTCTGCGACTGACGGCGTCAGGTCGCCGGTGCCAAATTGGATAAAGCCTTGGGGGCCGATAATGTCATGCAGGGTGGTGCCGCGCGCCGCCCAGCTCCACGAGACCAGCAGTTGATGGCCAGCCCGGTAGCGGATAATCGCCGAGCCCGTGTCCACCGCGCTGTACGCGTCGTCCATCTTGATCGCACTGGCAAGCACACTTTCCGGTTCGCCAAAGATCCAATTAGCGAAATCATAGTTGTGGATCGCGCCGTCGATCAGCGGCCCGCCGCCCAGGGCGTCATCCATAAACCAACTGCCCGGCCCCAGGCGTGCCCTGGCATCGCGCCAGAGGATCGGTGTGCCAAGCGTGCCGGCGGTCACCAATTCACCCCAGGACTTCCAATAGGGGTCAAAGCGCCGACAGTGGGCCACCATCAAGAGGGTATCGGCATTGGCCGCGTCCTCGATCAAGCGTTGACACTGGGCGACCGTGCGCGCCATGGGTTTTTCCAGCAAAACCGGTTTGCGCGCCGCCAATGCCGCCGAAGCCACCGGTTGATGGTAGCCCGTGGGCACCGCGATCACTACCGCGTCGATCGCGGGTTGCGCCAGAAGTTTCTCCGGCGCAGCATAGAGGTGTGCGTCAGGAAACGTCTGGGCAAAGCGTTCGCGCATGGCCGGCGATAGATCGGCACCCGCCGCCACTTGGCAACCCGCGGCTTGGGCAAAACTCTTGGCCTGATACAACCCCATGTTGCCCAGCCCAATAAAACCAACGCGTATCATACGCTTGTTCCTTTCATCAAATAAGTTCTACCAGGTAGCATACACATAATTGCGAAGAATCGTCTCATCTTTGGAGAGCAAGATATTATGATTTAGATCAGCATGGGCGACGATGAGGCGATCAAAGGGATCGCGCGTCCATGTAAGTAGGATTGATCGGCTAATAATCGAATTCCAATCCTTGTCACAAACAGTGAGTCCGACGCGATTCGATAAATCTGTGATCACTGTAGTCGCGTCATCCATAATCCGTTGAATTTCATATAAATATTGCAATTCCAAACGAACGATCGGGGAAATATAGAGATCTTGTTCATTGATTAGTTCTCTGATCAGCGGGTTGAATTTCGCTACCTGCCCAGCATATAACCAAATCACAACATGCGTATCAAGGTAGGTCAAGATTAACCGCGCTTTCCCAGTGAATGTCTGCCAAATCTTCTGGATCGCCCTGGATAACGTTGGGTCTTACAATTAGATTCTGGAACTTATCTACCTTCGCAACAGGCACAATTCTTAACTTCTGATTTCCCTTTTTAATTTCAATCGGAATTCCTGTAGTTAAAATTTCCTCTAAGATATTATAAATATTAGCTCTTAGTTCGGTTGGGGTGACTGTTTTCATGATCGCTCCGTACGTACTAATCAAATGAAACGCACGTACATTGTAAATGCCCATGCTAGTCTTGTCAAGCAGCATACTGTAAACAGGTGCATTTCAAGCTGAGGGTAAATTTTAGAACGCGCGCAACGTGTACCGGGGACGCGCGGGGTGTAGTTTGTCAAACCGGTGTGGTTGTCGCTCGTCCCCGGCACGCTTCCCCAAAAGTGAAATGCACCCCCCTGTAATCGAAATTATGTAGAGAGTAAACCGTAGTAAAGACTTTAGTCTTTCCCCCAATTCCACAAAGACTAAAGTCTTTACTACCGATCCAAACTTTGATTACAGTGTACTAGCATAGGCGATAGCAAGTCATCTTACAACGCATGACGCCAGAGCCATGCCAGCGATTCGGGCAGGATGACACCGCCATGTTCGCCATTGTGACCCCCTGTGCCGCCGGAAAATTTGTGGTCATAGCCGCGAAACTTGAGCGCGGCTTCCATTTGCAGATTGCCCAACCACCAATTGCCATAGCGATTGTCCAGATCGTTGCTGCCATCCTGCAAAAAGACGCGGATATCGCGGTTCGACGATTTGCGGATCAAGAATGGATAGACATGGCCGCCACGAATATCGGCAAAGCTGCCCACATGGCTGAGCACTTTGTGAAAATAGTCGGGCCGTTGCCACGCCGCGGTGAAGGCACAGATGCCACCCGACGAGATGCCACAGATGGCGCGCATTTTTGGCTCATCGGCCAACGCATAACTTTTGCCCACTTCGGGGATCATTTCTTCGATCAAAAACTGGGCATACTCATCGCTCAACGAATCATACTCATAGCTGCGGTTGTCGCTCCGCCAGAGGTTGGGCGGTGGTGCGGCACCTTTATGCCCAGGATTGATAAACAGCCCGATCGGCGGCGGAATGCGCTTTTGGTACATCAAGTTGTCGAAGACGATCGGTACGCGAAAGACCCACGCCTCATCGATATAGGTGTGGCCATCTTGAAAGACCATCAACCCGGCTGGTGTTTGTGGATCATGCCCGGCCGGGGCATAGATCCAGTAATCGCGCGTTGTCTCGGCAAAAATCTGGCTTTGCCACGTATGCTTGGTAATCGTACCGCGCGGCACATCGGGTTGGCGCGTTGAATCGGCACTGTATTCCATTAGGTACTCCTTACTGATGCGCTATCGTTGTTTCGACGCTTATTCGGCGCTTATTCGGCGGCCCCATATTGCTGACTGACCGCGAGCGCAATGGTTTGCAACGCGGCCAATTGTGCTTGTGCCAACGAGAGTTCGTCTTCGATCACAATCAGCCAGTCCACATCGCTATGCACATCAAAATCACCCACCGCAAAGGAACCCTGTAAATAGGCCGCGGTAAAGGTATCGCCCAGGATCGCCTGCGCACCCTGCCCCAGATCGAGCAATGCCGCGTTTAAGGTTGCATCGGGGGTGGGCTGTTTGGTGGTCATGCTCTTTACCTGTGCGTTTGCGAAACAATCGGTTGAAGTAGACCTGTAGGGTCTTCGAGACCCTACAGGTCTCTTGCGAATTTGTCAATCCTCAGATCGCGGCGGCTTCGCCCACATGTTCCCGCAGCCAGGCGCGCAGCGGCACATCCAGCTCCTGCGGCGAGGTGTAGCCGTGATTGCCGCTATGGCTCACCCCCATCAACTGTTGGCGGATCGGGTTGCTGCGATAGGCGTAGTGCGCCACCGTCATGTTGTCGCGCGGCCGCAGCCAGCGATAGCTATAGCCGTAGAAGAGCACCTTGCGCGGAAAGTCCAGCGTGTTGGGGCTAGAAGCGTGCCAGATGCGCCGATCAAAGAAGACCGCCGACCCCCGCGGCGCACGCACAGGAATGCCAGCAGCGGGTTCAGCCAGTGGATCAGCCGGAAAGTCGATCCCATTCTTGACCTGGCTGCCGGGGATCACATACATGTTGGCTGCACCCACCTGCGTGGTATCGGTGAGAAAGAAGGCGACTTTGAGCGATACGCGCGGCTGTGGCGTGGTGCCCAATTCTTTGTTCAAGCGATCGCTGTCCTGATGCCAGCCCAGGCGCTTCTTGGGGGCTGTTTGGCCAGCCGGCAGCGGCGGCGTGACGATCAGGTGCGAGTGATAGAGTTGAATGTTCCAGCCCAGAATGCCCCACACCTTGGGCAGCGTCTTGGGCCAGTCGAGCAGCTCGACAAAGGCGTCATCTTTGCCCACAAAATCAAAGATGTTTTGCGAGACATAGGCATCGCGCCCATGCAGTGCCCGCTCGGCGGCGTCCAGGCGGTCGGTGGCGGCGGTCAACCGCTCGATCATCGCCTCGGGCAACACATCGGGTACAATCAGAAAGCCATTTTGCTCAAATTGCTGGTGCTCTGGCTCAGTCAAGGCATATTGCAGACAATCGGTCTTCATCGATCTCTCCTTTGGGTGTTGGTCACTCGAAAAAACGGACAGCGGGAATAGATACTGGTTTCGCTCCGAGCCTTAGGCCATTGCAAAGAAATAAGTATCCAGTAGGGGCGGCTTGCAGCCGCCCGTTCGCAGCGAGCCAAAGGCGGGGCGGCTTGCAGCCGCCCCTACGCATGATTTTGTTTGGCAAGCGCTGGATACTTATTTCTTTGAAAGCGCCTTAGAGAGTAGGGATAGATAGACCGTAGTCAAGACTTTAGTCTTTGTCCCATTGAGAGAAAGACTAAAGTCTTGACTACCGGGCAAACTTTGATTATGGTGTACCTAGTACAGTTGGGCGTAGATACCACGGCAGTCAATGAGGCGCGTTTACGCGTGTACATCAGGGTAAAAGTAGGGTGCCTTATTTACGCTGGGATCTACTAGCAATTTTTCATTTCAATCAAACTCAGTAGAAAGAATCTTACCATGACCAAAACGCTCAAAGTCGGTGTGATCGGTGTCGGTGGCATTGCCAAAACGCACATGCCCGGGTGGGCTGCCT
>DAOTTR010000681.1:0-7775 GCA_034437715.1 Caldilineaceae bacterium | reverse complement strand
TGTGATCGTCGAGGGGAGCATCCTCCTGGACGCAGCACAAACCGACTTGGCTACCGCAGCACTGCAAGCGAAGATTACTGGTGAAGGGGAAGTGGTGGCCTCTGACTATTTACACCTGCCTTTAACACCGTCAACCAATCTCGTCCTCTTTGCCTTTGCGCTCCAGGATGTTGCGCAGGGCAGTCAGATCTCCTTTGTCCTTGACGGGGCGACGGAGCAAGCCCCCGCTTTCCAGGCGACATTCTTCACAGACCAATGTGGTGAAGAGCGAGGCAGTGCAGACCAAACAGACAAAAGTCTGCTTGCTGTGGGCCAATTGAAAACCACACTGCCGACACCATCGCCCACGCCTGGCCCCACAGAGCCGCCCACGGAAAGAGCTACCTCAGTGGAGACACCGACAGGGGACGTAACCACAGATCCACGGACACCCGTCAATGGGCCACCTGAACCGACACCGCGGGCCGGTTCTACCATTTC
Organism: Caldilineaceae bacterium; assembly: GCA_034437715.1. GTDB lineage: Bacteria > Chloroflexota > Anaerolineae > Caldilineales > Caldilineaceae > JAHBVH01. The sequence continues at coordinate 7,295 of DAOTTR010000681.1, read as the reverse complement.
ACCCACGCCAGTGCCTTCGCCAACGCCGACACCAACCACAATTCGTATTACCAGTGGCCCCTCCGTGACATCGCCGACGCGCGCGGAGATTCAGGCGCTTGTCGATCTGTGGGATCAGATCCACCATGAAGCTGATTACACATTAGATCCCACGGATCTGCCACTCGTGTTGACGGGCGGTGCGTTGCGGCAACAAGAGAAAACCCTGCGCGATCTGAAACAATCCCAATGCTACTGGGAATTTACCGACCTCGCACCCTCGCAGATTACGGAATGGCGGGAAATTTCCGTCAACGAGGTGATCGTGACCATGCGCAAACATTGGGATGGCCGTGTGTACTGTAAAGGCAAATTGGACACACGCTACTCATTTGATGAACCATTTTTCGTGCGCTATCAGATCGTGCGCACCAACCAGGGTTGGCGCATTGCAGAGAAAGTGCCGCTCGATGAGGCAGTCGAGATTGCCACTCCGTCCGCACCCGTGCAAGCGCCGCCGACCGCAACTGCACAGAACAGCAGCAACGCCGCCGACCAACTCTATTCCCACTTGCTCACCAAGTCACGCAATTCGCGTGTGGCATTGGATTACACCTATGAAATGGAATTGTTTGCACGGACGTTGGCCAATCGCTTAGACGAATTTCAACTGCCGCGCGAAGGCATCTCGCAACAGACGATGACCAATCTGCTCTATCAAGCTGATAGCGGCGACCGGCTAAATGGATTGATCCAGGAAGTGTGGCGCGATTGGCGTGGGCTGGCTGCTGATCAGAAACTCGACCCCTATCGCGCAAATCCGCAAAACCGTGGGTTATCACCCTATCGCGTGCTCGTTGTGCGCATGATCCAAGGTACGCAAGGACGCTTCTCCACCGCTGCGCAACGTGCTTTACACAACTACTTTAGCCGTCATGAAGATCCGAATGTCTGGCATTCCAACGTTAGGGGTGTGATTGGCGCAATCAATCGGGAGAACTTCTAATCACCATGATCCATCATGCCACCTACCGTTTATTTTGCGTTTGGATGAAAAAATCGTTTTGTGAGCGGTTGCTAATCGTTATGATCTGCTGTGTAGGCGTAACTGTCCTCCACGTGGTGCGTGCATTGCCGGCGCGCGCCCAAGTTCAGGCCGAGGATATTCTCACATCCACAGTCACCGCGCCTATCGTTGCTTCGCCCATTGCGCGCACCGCACCATTGAGGCCGTCAATCGTGCATGTGGTGACAGCCGGTGATACGCTTTCAGGGATTGCACATCAATACAACGTGACCGTTGCACAAATCATCGCAACAAATCAGTTGCGTGACCCCAGCTATTTGTTCATTGGCCAGCAGCTAGTGATTTATACAGAAGCTGCCACGGTGGCTGTCACGCCCACACCCACGCTCACCGCACGTCAACCCGCGAAACCGCAGGTGCTGTCGGATGAACTCATCTGCCCAGGCAACACCCGTGCCTTCCCCCTTACCCTGCCGGCGGACCCGATCCATATACACCTGGTTGGCGATCAGTTGTTTTTGATCGCCAGTGGCGACCTCTATCGAATCCCGATCGATTCGTTGGTAGAAACCAAACCGCTGGTAGAGGGTGCAGCGCTGACCCCCACCAATCTGATGCCGCCGGCCCGGATGATTGCGGGGTATACCGTGCGCGAATTGGTCTATGGTACGGTTGACAAAGGGAGTGGTGACCTCTTTGTATTGGACAAAACTAATGACATCTATCGGTATTCGGCGGCGGGGCAATGGACAATGGCTTTTCCCGCGGCACCGGTCCCCGACCAATTCCCCGATCCCCAGTACCTCGCCATTCAGGTTGATGCGAGCGGGGCTTACGCGTTGGATGCGGATCTGAGCCGGATTTGGGCGCTCCGGGAAGGTGTGGCCATCCCCCAAGTAACCATGCACGCGGCACAGTTACTGACCGGTGTAGATTTCGTCTCGCTGAGCGCTGCCGGCCCGGCGCGCACCTTTGGTGTTCTCCTGCGTGATGGCAGCATCAAACAATTTGACCAGGGCGCACCCCGTTCCATGACAGGTACCACGGCAAGTCCTGCTGGGCGACCCTGGCCGGCACAGCTTTTGATGGCCGATGGTACGCTATACGCTGTCGACGGCGAAAGCCGCCAAATCACTGGTATCGATCCGCAGACACAACAACCCATCCGTAAGATTACCTTCCGTCTCCCCAATCTACAACGGCTGCGGAGTGCCATTGTCCAAGCGGACCGCGTCTATGCCGTCGCCGGCCGCACGCTCTATGTGAGCGATCTTCAAGTGAGACAAACCTGTCCCGCAGTACGCTATGACAATAACTACTACTTTGCCGGCCGCAATCTACAGGAACTGTTCGCAGATTTTCAGTTACCGTATCCAGGCACGGTTCTGCCCGACCGCCCCCGTTCTTATCCGGGCGCGCGTCGGCTTTATCGCTATGGCGTGCATGAAGGGCTTGATATCTATGGCTTTGATGCCGCGGGGCTGCATTTTGGTTCGTCTGTATGGAGTGTTGCCCCAGGTATTGTGGCACGCGCCGACCACGATTTTGTCGAACTCTCGCCGGCGGCCTATGAAGCCGCCGTTGCACAGGCGGCGTTGGAACATCGCACACCGCCAAGCCTGGCCGATCGCTTTTTGGGGCGGCAGGTGGCGGTTGAACACAGTCACGGTGTTGAAAGTCGTTACATGCACCTGCAAGCCATCGCCCCAGGCATTGACGCCGGCAAGCCAATCATCCAAGGCGTGGCCGTGGGCGCCGTGGGCGTTTCCGGCACCAACGCCGGTGCCTATGGTACCACCGAAGGCGCCCATCTCCATTTCGAGCTTTGGATCAACGGCCGCTATTTGGGGCAGGGGCTTTCGCTCTATGAGACCATGCGGTTGTGGCAGGTGGTGTTTGATAGTTAGAAAAAGGCTAAACTTTTAGGAGAGAACAGTGAAAACGATAACCCTGATTTTAGTTAATATCATATTGTGTGTTGTGTGTGCTGGATGTGTTACTTTAATTGATGATGCATTGCCCTATGATAGATTACCTGAAATTACTGTTGCAACCAAAGTCACTCTCGTCGCATCACCTTCCCATCCCACAGTCAATTTGTCGGTCGAACCAATTCAGGCAGGAGAAAAGGTTCAGGTCATTGGTATGGACAACGACGCTGCATGGTTATTAGTTCTACACAACAATCAAATAGGTTGGATGCCTACCGTTTTTTCGAGAGACAACATAGGTACTCTTGATGTAGCGATTACCGCAGAACCCCTTTCAGCTCAATGCACTAAATTTCTTGCTGAGACTGCTGAGCCAGAGCAATCTTGGAGGAGCGATGTCGAGGGATCAGTTATCATTTTGGGTAGCATCTACCGAGCGCAACCAACCGATGGATTTGGTGCAACCTTGCTTACGTTGGGAATTAAAGGCAATGGCATAGCGACTGATTCTGACTATCTCCATATACCCCTGACTTCATCAAGTGCTATCATCCTTTTTGCATTTACGGTCCGTGATTTGAACAGAAGTAGTGAAATCACATTTGATATTTCTAACCCCAATGCTGAACCTCTATCATTTCAAACAGTATTTTTTAGCAATGATTGTACCGATAGTCATAATACACTGTCTATCGGCGAAACAAAGGTTATGGTGACGGAGCAAAGAACTAGTATTCAGGATATTGGTTTTACAACGGTGCAAACAGATTCCACACGGCTACAAACATCTGTGCCAACATCGCTAGTCATTCGTAATCCAGCTAGACTAACTGTTGCCTCGACTCCTACTCCTACATCTAATGAAGCAACTCTATCTGCTGCGTTACCACAGCAATGGCAAGAGCAGGAAGATAATAATGGTCCATCATCCGCCATGCAGATTGCATTGGCTAGCAGTGGACGTGGAATAATTGAATATGTGGGCGATCAAGATTACTTTGTATTTCGTGCTAGTGAGGTTACTTGGTTGAATATCGAAGTAAAGGCTCAACGCAATAATTCTGAATTAGACAGCGAACTTGTTCTACTTAATGCAGCAGGAGAAAGTATAGCCGAAAATGATGACACCTACGGCCGTGATTCTTTTCTTCAAGTCGCCCTTGAGCCTGGACGCTATTATATTGTTGTAAGATGCCATGGCAATAATGATGGTAGTCGCAATCATTTCTACAATTTAGTTCTAAATCAAATTCCAACGGATAATAATGATCGCGCTGATGTTGCTGATAAGGTTCAGTACGGAACTCCAATCGATAGTGTGATTTCTTTCTGGGCAGATACCGATTTCTACTACTTTGAAGGGAATGAAGGGGACCTAGTCGATTTACAAGTGCTTCAACCTGCTGACAGTGAACTTGATGGTCACCTCACTCTCTTTGACATGGATATGAACATACTTATTGAGAATGATGACTATTTTGGAAATGCTCCCTATGTGCGGTATCGACTTCCATACTCTGGCATCTATTATGTTCAGGTATTTGAGCATGGATCTGATGCCGGTGGCACAGAATATCTTTATAAGCTACAGCTCGACTTGGTTGAAAGCGATCAGAATGATACTTTGGAGAATGCAATCGAGGTCGTTCCCGACTCAATTATAAGGGGTGTAATAGATTTTCCAGATGATATTGATTATTTTTCATTTACTACAAAAAAGGGCGAGACTGTTCATGCGCTAGTCAACACAGGTGAGCTTGAGTCACAGCTAGACAGTTTTATAGTCTTGCTAGATGCAATGGGCCAGGAGTTGATTTCTAATGATGATTTTAGGGGACGCGATGCCGGTATCCAATATACAATCGAAGAAGATGGTGTGTATTTTCTGCGGGTCGAAGAATATGAAAAAAATGAGGGTGGATTCCAGTATCGGTATAGCCTGCAATTATTTGTTTTCCCAAGCGACTAACTACACCACAACCATAGGCGAGAAATGAGCAGCACCATGCGCAAAATAATGACAAATCTACTCACTATGCTACTCATTATGATTTTGGTCGCCTGCGTTACAGCAGTCGATCAAGCATTACCCTATGACAGCTTACCTGCGATCACAGTAGCGACCGAGATAACCCTCATCGCATCGCCTTCTCATCCTACAGCCGAATTGCCTTTAGAGCCAATTCCGGCTGGCACAACAATTCAGCTTATTGGAACTGACAGAGACGCAGCTTGGCTGCTAGTCTTACACAAAGACAAGGTGGGGTGGATGCCGACAGTTTTCGCCCGCACCAATGTGGCGACCCTTCCGTCAGCCGTTGTGTTTGATCCGCGTCCAGTGATTGTACAAAATACATTGATGCAACGGCTGATCTAGCCCAGGAGTGGACCAGTACGACAGATGGTTCATTACTTGTCCTCGGCAGCCTTTATCGACCGCAGAGTGCAACGGATTTTACCGATGCATCCTTAGCGATTGCCCTTGAGGGTAGCGGAACCGTGGTTGATTCCGATTATATCCATACCCCACTAACTCCTTCAAGTGCAATTGTGTTCTTTGCTTATGTGATTAACGATCTGCAAAAAGGCGATCTGATCCGCTTTCAGGTAGAGAATCCCAGTAATGAACCTTTCGCCTTCCAAGCTGCCTTCTTCCATAATGAGTGTCCACGAAATTTGAATCGGCTGCCGATTGGACAAATGAGAATTGTAGGCACAGAGCAAGTTGTGACGCCAAAAGTAGATACTCCTTCACCGATACAGCTAGCCACCCCTACTCCGGTCGCTATCCTGATCGAAGGCGGGTTACAAGAGTTGTTCACCCTCGATTTGACTACCTATGAAATAGGTGACATAGCTGACGATTTTGGTACAGATCTCGTAGTGAATGAGGAAGACGGTAATAGATATCTTGCAGGATTAGATGATCTCGGTCGAATCGAACTCCAAAATCTCAATCTACAAGATAATTTTGAGGTCACCTTTATTGTTGACTTTAACGATAGTGACAGTGTTGTTGCTCTTCAATCAGATAGCGGTGAGGAAATCAGTATAATTTTCAATGATAAAATCCAGTTTGGAAATGTAAGTAATGACTTCAATGAACCCTGGAAATCCGGAGAAGCTTTCAACCGCTGTCGGTTGATAGTCAGTGGTGACACAGCCAAGTTCTACATTAATGATGTCTTCTTTGCTACGACGATAGTCAAACTAGGTATAACTTATACCAGGTTCATCATCAGTGATATCGGCCAAAATGAAAAAGTACAGCATATTGCAACAACAGAATTATCAGGTAAGAAGACTGTACAAGCCGAGCAAAAGGCGTTGATCGTAGAGCAGTCTGGATTCGCTGTTAATCTTGACGCCTATGAAGTGGGAGATGTGCCGGAGGAACTAGGTATAGATTTGTTAATCCATAGCATGGATAACAAGCGGTATCTAACTGGACTTTCCAGCACAGGACGAATTGAACTTCAAGATATCAAGTTACATGATGACTTCGAGATTACCTTTATTGTTGACTTTAACGATAGTAATAGCGTCGTGGCTCTAGAGTCAGATACCGGCAAGCAGCTCAGTATTGTCTTTGGTGATGAGATCAAATTTGGTGATACAACTGACGATTACAACGAACCCTGGAAAAGCGGAGAAGTTCTCAACCGTTGTCGGCTACTTGTCAATGGCGACACCGCCAAGTTCTATATTAATGATATTTTCTTCGGCACCGCAATAGTCGAACCTGGCATCACCTATAACAAATTTGTTATCAGCAATATCGGTCAAGATGAAAAAGTGCAGTATATCCAGGCAGAAAACCTTTAAGTAGGCGCTCCTATAGTTTTAGGTTTAAGGGCGGCAGACGGATTCGTCATTCGCCAGTGGTCAAGTGGCAAATCCGTCGGTAGCCCTTAGCCGCGAAGGGTATCATCTCTGGTACTCAGTGACGCGACCTGGGACGCCTAACGCACAAATCGGGTTAGCTACCTCGCGCGACGGCGTGCGGTGGCTGCGGTAAGCAGATAATCTATGCTTAACGGCTATCTGACCCATAACCGTTAAGCGTACCATCGCTAGAGGCAACATGCACAAAGCAAGCGCAAACTTCACAATGGTTTAACAACCAGAATGCGCAACGTTGGTGGTTTCGTCTCCTCGATCTTTTCATAGAGCACATCATGACCGAGTACTTGCCACCAGTAAGTGTTTGACTCATCGACTAATGGCGTGCAGCCTTCCGGCGGAATGGCGTCAGGTTCGTAGCGCAGTTCCTCGATCCTGATCAGCAAAGGGAAGGTGTAGGGGTCGTTGTCGAGAAAGTAGGACTTTACTTCCTCTTCGTATTCAATCGCCCACAG
>DAOTTR010000680.1:0-6303 GCA_034437715.1 Caldilineaceae bacterium | reverse complement strand
TAGCCAAGCAGACGGCGTGGTGAATGAGCGTCCTCGATCTCGATTTCGCGCTGGCAGGCCAAGATGGCTTCGTCATAGCGTTTGAGATGCAGAAAAAGTATGCTCAACCATGAGTAGGCAAAGCTATGGTTGGGATCCTGCACGATCACTTGTTGGAGCGTAGTAATGGCCTCGTCAAAGCGGCCCATGCGCGCATAGGTGCTGCCCAAACTTGCGGTCAGAAAGGCATCATCCGGGTTGTGGGCCAAACCGCGTTGGAAGGCAGCGACGGCATTTGTGTAATCCCCCAACTGAGCCGAATAGAGGATGCCCAAGCCGTAAACCGGATCGATGTAATGCGGATCGAGCGCGATGGCACGCTCATAAGCGGCAATCGACTCGTGTACCGGTCCGGTGTAATAGTGTACGCGCCCGATCCCGTTATGTGCCGTTGCCGTCCCAGGATCAAGCGCCAGTGCCTGTTGGAAAGCGGTCATAGCTGCGTCCCAACGGTCCGCATAAAAGTAGGCCATGCCAAGCGCGACCTGTAATTCCGGGTCGCTCGGATTATCCTTTACCGCACGCTCTGCGGTCAAAACCGTATTATCTTGTTCTTCACTCATTGTCAGTTCCCTCTTTTGCTCATTTGTCATCCCGCGTGACCAATAAAAAAAGCCACGGGGTTCAATAAACCCTGTGGCTTTTGCAAACGTGGGTCACCTCATCACAGCGATGAGCGACACAAAGCCTGCCCTAACGATTATGCTTGGGCCAGGCTTGGGCAGCGTATTGCAATAAAAAACCGCAGGGCAAGGATGCCTGCGGCTCGATCAGCAATTCGTTCAGACGGCTGAACCGATCATTGATGCCGCGGCAGGCGCATCCACTTTTTCTGGGCGTTAGCAAAGGCAACCAATAAAATCATTATGCCCTCCTTTCGCTGAAAAATCGTTCAGCCGCTGATTTAGATCGAGGATAAAGGGTACACAACAAGTGAAATTGTTGTGCAACAGAGACCGTATCATAGTGGCGTATCTTTGTCAAATTTACGGGCGCTTTTAGGTGACAACGGATAGATAGCTCGTGGCCTGGCCCTGTGACCAGGCCGCCGCGAAGCGCTCTGCGCCCAGTTGTGCCTGCGCCGCGACAACACCTTGGTCGTAGAGCGCTTGCAGCAGCGGGCCAAGTTCCCGATTAGTAGCATCAAGGATCCCACGCACCGCACCGGCGAGTTGGGCGGCGCGGTACCCCTCTCCTTCTGCACCTGCTACGCCGACTAGCCCGGCCAGATACTCGGCCATGCCCCACTCGCTGTTTAGCGTCTGGGCTAGCCGTAGGCTTTCGACGAAATGCGCCCGCGCGGTTGTGTAATCACCCTGTGCATAGTCAATCAGGCCCAGCATACTGGCCGCGCCGGTGATGACCCAGGCGTCCTCTAGCGTGCGTCCAATTGCCAGGCTTTCCTCTAGATAGATGCGTGCAGCATCATTATCCCCCAACCGATGTCTAGTGTCGCCTAGATTGGTCAGCGAATGGGCAATGCCGCGCTGGTCGCCCAAGCCGCGCCGCAACGTCAAGCTTTCCTGCTGAAGGATCAGCGCAGTCGCTATATCACCAGCGTCACACAGCACACCAGCCAGGTTGACCAGCGAACGGGCCAGCCCTGGCTGATCCGCCCAGGCGCGCGCCAAGGTTACGGCTTCGGCAAAGCGCGCCCTGGCGCCGGGCCAGTTTTGTTGGGCACCGGCCAGCAAGCCGAGGAGGTTGAGTAGGTTGATAATCTGCGCGCGGTCACGCAGTGTGTAGCGTAGCTCCAGACTTTCTGTATAGAATGTCTGCGCGCGGGCGTTATTTCCGGCTTGGCGGGCCACATTACCAGCAGCCTCCAACACCTCTGCGATCCGCGTCGGATCGCCCACTGTGCGTGCCGACACCAAGCGCTCTTCCAGATTTGGCAATGGCTGGATCATTTTATTGCCTCAAATGTAGTTCTGATAAAGCCCACGATATGGTCAACGAAGCGGTCGGTAAAATGGATTTCACCCCATTCGTTGATATAACTGGCGCGCGTGCCCAGCATCCAGATGCTCTGCGCGATCTGAAAGAGGGGGAACGCCGTTCGCTCTTCGTCCAGGAGCGGGCGCACCGCCTGATAGCCTTGTAACAACGCGTCGGTTACAGCGGTGGATTCGCCGCTCAGAAAAGTGGCCAGATCATAGGCGCGCCAGCCTAGCCCGCAAAAATCGAAGTCAAAGAACGTGACTCGGCCATCGGCATCGACGTGGGCATTGTTACCGCACGCGTCGCCATGACAATAGCCCATGTAGGGTGCCGCCGTGGACAGGGCTGCAATTTGTGGGCCGATGCGATCCGCCACGTCTTGCAGAAATGCCCAATCGTCGTTGCGCTGGCCCAATTGATGGAGCTGTGCCAGCGGGCGATTCAACAGAAAAGCCAAGTCGAGTGGCGTACGTGCCAGGGTCGGCGGCAACGTGTCGGCAATGGCGTGGACGTTGGCCAGGGTCTGCCCATAGGTGTGGATCGCGACCAGATCTTCACCCAAGGGTTCGCCGGGCGCATAGGTAAAGAGCACGGCATAGCGCCTGCCTTCCGGCGCCTCGATCGGGAGCACGCGTTCACCACTGCGTTGCACGACTGGGATCGATACGGGCGCGCCGTGCAGATGCAGATAGGCCAGCAAATCCAGCTCGGCGCTGATCTCCGCACGCGTGCGTCTGTGCCCCGGATAGATACGCAGAATATAGGGTCCGTCGCTAGTCCAAACGCGGTATGTATCCAAGACTACCGCTTTGATCAGTTGCAGGCGTGTAACGGTTAGCCCGTACGCTGTCTCGACCAACGCGCTCAATAGCGCGGGTGCTAGGATTGAACGCAAAACTGGGGTGGGAGTCGTGTTTGTCATAGATGCCCTTTGGGTGCCGACAGCACGCCTTGAATGATGACTTTGTCGTGGGTCATGCCGATGGCTCAAGCTGGAAATAGCGTGCGGATCGTCTGCTCAATCTCCGCCAGATCCGCGGCCAGACCGGCTTGGAAATCGGGATTGTGCTGCGCCATCCCAACGTCCCAAAGCGCAATCGAGACTTCGCGCGCCGCAATAAAATCATCCAGATAGGGCAATTGATCGGTCGGCAATGGCCGCACACTGGCGTAGCCGGTTAGAAACGCTGCGCGCCAGACCGGCCAGTCTGGCTTCATGCGGTAGAGCCAGAGCGACACGGCCATATCATACAGCCAGTAGCCAAAGCCACAGTCGTCAAAATCGATGGGCCGCGCTTCACCGTGATCGAAGATTACGTTGTCCAGATGGAAGTCGGCATGGATCAGGCCAAAGACACTAGGCCCCTGGCCTAAGTCCTGCATCGTTTGCTCGACGCGTTCACGCGTGCGCGCCAAGAGATCGTGCTGATCGGGAGGAATCAGGGCCCAGGTTGCAGTGCCACTCACCCCGCCAAAACCAATCGTGTCGCCAAACAAGCCATCCCGATCCCAGCGGAAACGCCGAAAGCCGGGCGGGAGCGGCCATTGTTGCGCATGCTCGTGCAGGTGTGCCATCATCGCGCCGACCTTATATAAGTGCGTCGGTCGCGGCGAGTCGAAGTAGCATCGGCCAGCGAGCCAGCGCAGGAGCGAACAGACGCGCGCTTGGGGCAGACCGGCATCACTCACTACCGTGATAAAGCTGCCGGCGGTCGTCGCCACCGGCTCTGGCACGGCCAATTGTGTATCGCGGCGCAACGCCGCAAGCCAGGCAAGTTCCGCGGCGATGGCTTCGGCGGCGGCCAGATCCGGCCCATGTCGGTCCGATCCATGCACACGCAACAGGAATTGGTTGGCAACGTAGGGCGCAGCGGATGCGGCTTCCGCCGTAGCACTCGGTAACTTCACCCGAAACGTTGTGTTCTGTGAATGGGACAGCAGCTTCATCTCTGCATGGGCAATCCCATAATCAGCCAGCGCACGTTGCGCCACGCGGCGCAAGCGTTTGGCTTGTCCAATATAGGTTAAGGTGGTAAATGCTTGCATAAGTGCTATCTCCTCTAGGCTACAACCTGTTGCAGAATCTCAGCACACGTTGCAGCGGGCGTTTTACCTTGCGTATAGACCACGATCTTTGCCAAGTCTGCATAGGCATGATGCTGGAGCAAGTAGAGGTTCGAGTCCAGGCCGTGGATGGTGCCGCGCGGGCGTTCCTTAAGGATTTGGACGGACTCGTCCAAATCCGGCGACGGCAGCAGCAGAATGACATTCGGGTAGGGAGCCAGCACTTGCTGGGCATGGGCAAAGTGGGCAGTATCCTCATACATGGAAAGTCCCGCCCCAAAGTCTAGGATAGATTGCGGATAGTCCGTCAACAGCCGCTCAATCACCGCCGCGCCAAACTGCTGCCCATAGCGCTCGCTGCCCTGAAACCCTTGTTCGGCCCAAAGCTGCTGGGCAAGTTGGTCATCGTAGCCGAGCGCCTGGTAATAGGGCTGGGCAACGCCTGTATCCGTGGCATAGACTGGTAGCCCAAGTGCGACAGCGAGTAAACTGCTGATCGTGCTCTTCCCGGCACAAGGCGGCCCGATCAGCACAATGGGTAGGTGTAGCGTTCCTTGCGCTTGGAGCCACCGCAAAATTTCATCACGCGTTTCGAGTGGCGTTTTGTCCTTGTTGTAGAATGTCTGTTTGGCCAGGTCGTGATTCGAATGATGCTTAACATAGTGTTCGTTGCGGTCAATCTCGATCAAGTCCCAGTAGCGTTGGCGCAACACCCGGTAAGCTGCGGCGCGATCTGGGGAAGGCAGCAGCAGGATCACGTTGGGATGCGGGGCGAGGGCGCGCTGGACGCGCTGAAACAATGCGGCATCGTCCTGCACTGTATGCGCAGCCCCCAGTTCGATGATCTGGCCCGGATGATCGACCAGACATTGTTCCACCGCATACGCTTCAAAGGGCTTCATATATTCATACAGACCATCCGCACCCTGGCTGGCGAAAATTTGGTTAGCAACCGTTGGATCAAGGCCGCCTGCGCGGTAATAGTGCTCACAAAGTGCCTCATCATGATAGGGCACCAGCGCACAGTGCGCCTGCTGTAAGGCATCCGCCAGTAGCTTGCGTAGGGTGCTTTTACCGGCGAGATACGGGCCAATGAGAACCAGTGTGGAAGACATAGCAAACTCCTTTGCCTGTAGCCGAAATACTCGGATGAGGCCCTAACTGTTAATTGTTGACCCTTGCGCGGCCTCGTCAGCAACCTTTTCCAAGCGTTGCAGGTACTTGATCTCTTCCGCCAGCGGTGGATAGCCATAGCCCCATTGTTGCCCATTGGCCATGCGCAGCCCCATAAACCAGAGTTCGCGTACACAGGCAAAGAGCGGAATGGCAGCCTTGTCCACCGCTGCCAGCGGACGCAGACGAGTATAGCCCTCGACAAAGGCTATCCAAGTTTCTGGGGGGGCGTTCTCCCAAGTCGAGGCCCAATAGAAAGTGCCCAAATCATAGGCGCGCCAGCCTAGCCCACAACAATCAAAGTCAAAAAGCCGCATACCACCCTGCGCATCGATATGCACGTTGCCATTGTGCGTGTCACCGTGACAGAAGCCATGATCCAGTATCGTGAGCGCGCTGATCCGGTCAACCAGCCTTGTCACAGCCTGTTCCAGATAACGCCGATCAGCGACATCGGGAAGATGGGGTAGCGTCGCCGCCAGCGGTACACGGAGTAAATGGTCGAAGTCCAGCCCATAACGGGCATAGGAACTGGCAAAATGATCGGTCGCATTGTGGATTTGCGCAACCATTTCGCCGTAGCGCCCGATCTGATCGAACTCGGCAAAGGCGGGTGGTTTACCCTCGGCATAGGTGAAGAGGACAATGGGACGGGGGCCTTCAAGGGCTTGCACGGTACAGAGGTAGTCGCCATCGCGCCGGCGCACAGGTGTGGCGACGGGGATGCCCCGTTGGTCAAGCGCCGTTAACACGTCGAGTTCGTAGCGAATGTCCGCTTCCGTGCGCCAGCCGGCCCGGTAGACGCGCAAGATATATTTGCCCTGCCTAGTTTCGACCAGATAGGTATCGTTCAACAGCCGCTGCAACAATTTGCAGGAAAGGGGCGCGCCAATATCATACGTTGGCAAGATGGCATTGAGCAACACATCCGCGGCCAAGGTGCTATGGGTGACTGGAAAGTAGGTTTGTGGCATAACATTAAATTTCGGCGTAGATCTCGAGCTGGTTGCCTTCTGGATCGGCAAAGTATACGGTGCGGTGACCCCGGGGTTGGTCAGTTGGTGGGTCCAAGATCGTCACACCCAG
>DAOTTR010000679.1:0-1953 GCA_034437715.1 Caldilineaceae bacterium | reverse complement strand
TGGCCCAGTGGATATCCAACGCTGTGGCCGTGCCTGCATAATACATCACCAGCACGTCGCCATCGGGCAAAACCTCGGCATAGGGCAGGCCAAAGCTCCACAAGCCCATCTCGGCCAGCAAGTCACCGGTTTTATCATCCTGTTTGGCCGCTTCGCCATGCGTATAGAGCACCACTTCGCTGGCGGGGTCGAAGGGTGCATCCACGGCACTGGAAACTCTAGCGCGGATCGAGTGGGTTTGGAAGCGATCAACCCAGGGAAAGACAACTCGCCCATCGGGCAGCATAGCCGGATGCGCTGCCTGATCGGTGATCCCCAGATCTTCAGGTTCCGACCAGGTATAACCATGATCGCGGCTAAGGCGTCGGTGAATGTTGAGATAGCGCGTTGTCTGCGAATCGTAGGTCCAGGCAAAGATCGCAACACGACCGTCGGGCGCAACCCCACAACGCAGATCCCAATTAAAGATGCGCCCCGTGGGATCTTGCCCCGCGATCACAGGCGGTTCCCAAGTTTGGCCGTTATCATGCGAATGAAAAAAGACGACCTTTTGCAGCCACGGTGAGCTGTCCAGATATTGTTTGTTCGTCTCGATACTCATCGCCAAGCCGCCGTCAGCCAACTTCATCAGTGGGTTCGTCAAGCTGGCTGGCCCAATCTCTTCGGGCATGGGCACAAGCCGCCACGGCGACCAGGTGACACCTTGATCATACGAATCGGCCAGCAGCACGAACATGGGCAGACAGCCCTCTGTCTCGGCATTGAACAGCGGTTTCCCCGGATGGGTGGTGCGATCCACCCACATCACGGCGGCGGTAAGTTGCCCCGGTGTGATTTCTGTCAGATAGCAGAGCTTGATCGAGCCCGACACGCCATTGACAAAGGTGGCCGTTGCAAAGGGCCGCCACGCCGCGCCCCAGCTTTGCCCACCGTCATCGGAGCGATAAAATTCAATGGTCTCATCAACACTGTCTTTGGTAGAGCCGGCGCGGCAGGTGGCCAGCAAGGTGCCATCGCTCAATGCGATGACGGTCGAAAAGGTCAGGGTGGCGCGTTCTGTCCCAGGCTGGCTGCGGCTCAGAATGCCACTGTCAACGATGTTCATAGAGTTCCTTTCACCTTGATTGCTCGAATTCGATTATTATAATGGTCGCTGATCAACAAGAGATCGGCCCCATAAAAGCAGAGACCGCGTGGTTCATGTAGACTTGCGTCCAGGGCTGGATCACCATCGCGAGCATTGCCCGGCGTGGCGCTGCCCGCCACCGTCTCCAACGTGCCCGCCACTGTGATCCGCCGCACACAATGGTTGGCAGAATCAGAAAAATAGAGCGTGCCATCGGGGGCCAGCGTCAGGCCATAGGGCTGGCGGATGGGCGCTATTTGTGCTGGTGTGCCATCAGGTGCGAAACCGGCCTCGCCCGTGCCCACCAGCGTCGTGATGATGCCCTGGCTGTCAACACGGCGCACAACATGATAGGCTCTGTCGGTAAAATAAAGATTGCCTGCGGTGTCAAAACGAATAGCGGTTGGCGCGCCGATCTGGGCTTGGGTTGCGGGGCCACCGTCGCCGCGGTAGCCAGCCGTGCCCACACCAGCCACCGTCGTGATGAGGCCCGTCGTGGCATCAATGCGCCGAATCCGCCCCACACCATCGCCCACATAAATGTCATCATTGGGGCCGACGGTGACGGCTTCGATATGCATAAAGCTGGCCGCATTGGCCGGGCCGCCATCGCCCTTATCCCAGCGTCCTTCGCCGCCATCCCAGGGCAAGGTGGTGCCGGCAATACAGCGCAGCGTGCCATCCGCTTCCACGCGCCGAATGCGGCCATTGCGCGTGTCGGCAATCAACACGCGTCCCTGTGAATCAACCGCCACATCGTGCGGGTTGCCTAGGTACGCTTCTGTGGCGGGGCCATTATCGCCACCATAGGCGCGTGCGCCGTTGCC
>DAOTTR010000678.1:0-32919 GCA_034437715.1 Caldilineaceae bacterium | reverse complement strand
TGTCATACCCTGAGCGGCTTTCTCCACCGGGACACTCGTATTTTGTTTACCAATTTTTGCTGTATTTTTGCAAGTCTATTTTTTCGCTTTCGTGTCTCACTTTTATTGACATATACCGTCGACTGCGATTGTGCGGTTACAAACCGCACCTACAAGAACAATTGCACCTGGTTTTGTTGCCGAAATAACAAAGCGGAATAATCTCTATTTAACTGCGTGAGTCCTAAGATTATCCAGTATACGCGTCGGTCACACAACCCTGCGAGGCCGATGAGACCGTCTTCATATACTTATAGAGCACACCCTTTTTATACTTTGGGGCAGGCACACGCCAGGCGGCGCGTCGGCGTTCCAATTCTTCCGCGGTCACAGCCATGGAAAGGGTATTGTTCTCCACATCAATTGTAATGACATCGTCATCGTGGGCCAACGCGATACCGCCGCAATCGTACGCTTCGGGGGCAATATGGCCGACGACAAAGCCGTGGGTGCCGCCGGAGAAGCGACCATCGGTGATCAGCGCCACGCTCTTGCCCAACCCCGCGCCCATAATGGCGCCAGTGATCGAGAGCATTTCGCGCATACCGGGGCCACCCTTGGGGCCTTCGTAGCGAATTACGATCACGTCGCCGTGTGTCACTTTGCCCTGTTGCAGACCTTCCAGAGTTGCTTCTTCTGAATCAAAGACTTTGGCCGGGCCAGTAAAACGTACGCCTTCCTTGCCCGTGATCTTGGCGACTGAGCCTTCACTGGCTAGGTTGCCATAGAGAATCTGAAGATGACCTGTTTTTTTGATCGGATCGGAGAACGGATGGATAATTTTTTGCCCTTCCTTCAAATCAGGCAGGCTTTCCAGATTTTCGGCCACCGTCTTGCCGGTAACAGTCAAGCAATCGCCATGCAGCAAACCTGCGCGCAGTAGCAGTTTTTGCACCGCCGGCACGCCCCCAACTTCGTATAGTTCTTCCATCACATAGAAGCCACTGGGCTTGAGATCGGCCAACAGCGGCGTGCGGTTGGAAATGGCTTGGAAGTCATCAATGGTCAGCGGGATATCACAGGCATGGGCTACGGCGAGCATGTGCAAGACCACATTGGTCGAGCCACCCAGGGCCACGGCCACCGTGATCGCATTTTCAAATGCTTTCAGGGTCATAATATCGCTGGGCTTAATGTCATTTTCCAGCAGATGACGCATGGCCGCGCCGACCTGATGACATTCATCGACCTTCTCTTTGGCCGTAGCCGGAATGGACGAACTGTAGGGCAGGCTCATGCCGATCGCTTCGATCACGGAAGACATGGTATTGGCGGTGTACATGCCACCACAAGCTCCGGCCCCTGGGCAAGCATTGCGTAACACCTCTTTCAATTCTGCTTCGGTGATCTGCTTGGCGAGCCATTGTCCATACGCTTCAAAGGCCGAGACAATATCGAGCTTCTTGTCGCCCAAGTGGCCGGGCCGGATGGTGCCGCCATAGACAATGATCGTGGGGCGATTGATGCGACCCGCGGCCATTAGCGCACCGGGCATGTTTTTATCACAGCCAGGGATGGCGACGTTGCCGTCATACCACTGGGCGCGCATGACTGTCTCGATGGAATCGGCAATAATATCGCGCGAGACCAACGAACACTTCATGCCCTCGGTGCCCATCGAGATGCCGTCGCTAACCCCAATGGTATGGAAGATAAGACCAATCAAGTCTGCGTCGAGCATGCCCTGCTTGACCTCTTTGGCGAGATCATTGAGGTGCATATTGCAGGTGTTGCCTTCCCAGCCCATGCTGGCAATGCCAACCTGGGGCTTTTTCATATCCTCATCTGTCAAGCCAATACCATAGAGCATGGCCTGTGAGCCAACCTGAGAGCGGGTTTGAGTCAACATGCTGCTGTAGCGGTTGAGTTGACCGTTGCGTGTTGCTACTGCCATTGGTTTCTCCTATTCATTGCAGTCTAGCGTTTATGTATAATCAAAACAGAGAAAATCTCTTTCCGAATCACACCGTGATTTTGCAGGGGAAACGGGCGACTAAAGCGATTGTCTCATAGAATCCTACCCAAGCCAATGGACAAACAGAAAAATTTAGTAGTACATTGTGCGCAAACAGTAAGCGGGGGGTAAAGACTTTGGCTTTCCCCACGTTGGCATCCATCCCATTGCGTGTAGCAGGCAATTGTTCTGTTTGGTTAGGTAATAATCAGCGCCTCACCGTCGGTAATAATCAGCGTATGTTCGTATTGGGCGGTAAAATGTCCTGGTTTGGTGACGAGTGTCCAGCCGTCGGAGGTCTCTTGCGCAATCCGTGGGCCGGTCGAGAGAAATGGCTCGATCGTGAGCACTGATCCTTTTTGAAAGCGCCGTTGATCCTTACCGCGTGCAAAGTCGGGCACATGATTGGGCGCTTCATGCAAATGGCGCCCAATACCATGACCAGCCAAGTTGCGAATCACCGTAAAGCCATGCTTCTGTGCCACGCCATCAATCGCCTCTTGGACTTCGGCCATGCGGTTGCCTGCTTTGGCAACGGCGATGGAGGCGCGTAAGGCTTCTTGGGTGGCAGCGCACAGTGCATGAACGAGTGGTGATGCCGCGCCGACCGGAAAGCTGGCTCCTGTGTCGGCCACATAGCCATCCAATTCGGCGGATACGTCAATATTTACCAAATCGCCCGCCCGAATAATGCGTTTGCCAGGGATGGCGTGGGCGACTTCTTCGTTGATGCTAATGCAGGTTGCGCCGGGGTAGCCATAAAAAAATTCGGGTGCCGGGCGCGCGCCATAGCTTTCCAGCACACGGCGGCCAATTTTATCGAGCTCGGCGGTGGTCATGCCGGGCTTCATGGCTGCTTTCATGGCAGTCACGGTGGCGGCCACGATCTGCCCAATGCGCTGCAACCCACGAATATCTGCTGTTGATTGAATTGTCATAATCTTTCTGTCACTTACTTTGATTTTGGGTAACGCTTCAGGCAACGGTTTTCACCCCTGGGAACGCCGCCATCCTGGCGGCAAGCGCTTTCTCGGCTGAAGCTTGCTGTTACGCGTGTTCGCGATCGGTCAATAAATAATATTCCATGCTGTCGGAGAGGGCAATCCAACTGGCTTCAATAATGTTGGTGCTGGCTCCGACCATACTCCAACTGCGTTTGCCATCGGTGCTGTCGATCAGCACACGCACGACCGCACCGGTGCCATTGGCGCTATTGAGAATGCGCACCTTGTAATCTTTGAGATCAACATTGCTGAGCGCCGGGTAGAATTTTTCAATTGCTTTGCGCAGCGCCAAGTTCAGCGCATTGACCGGGCCATTGCCCTCCGCCACTTCATGAAAAACTTCGTCGCCCACCTTCACCTTGACCGTTGCCTCCGAAAAAAGTCCACGCCCGGCCCGATGTTCGACATTGGCTGTGTAGTCGATCATCTCAAAGGGGGCTTGATACTCCTTGCGCTGGCGCCGCAG
This sequence comes from Caldilineaceae bacterium, assembly GCA_034437715.1. Taxonomy (GTDB): domain Bacteria; phylum Chloroflexota; class Anaerolineae; order Caldilineales; family Caldilineaceae; genus JAHBVH01. The sequence continues at coordinate 29,456 of DAOTTR010000678.1, read as the reverse complement.
CAGCAGATCGACACTGGCTTCGGCGCTTTCAAAGGCAAACCCGGCATTCTCCATCACTTTGATCTGTTGTAACACAGCGCGCTCTTCATCACGGCTGAGTCCTTCCAAGCCAAATTCCTTGCGCTTGACGGCAATATTATCTTTGCCACTCAACTCACTGACCAAGACACGCGTCTCATTGCCCACCAACGCCGGATCAATATGCTGGTAACTCATCACATATTTCACCACCGCGTTGACATGGGTGCCGCCTTTGTGGGCAAAGGCGCTGCTGCCGACAAAGGGCTGGTGGGTGTCGGGGTGGAGATTGGCTAGCTCGCTCACGTAGTGGCTCAAGTCGGTCAACTGTTCCAACTTTTCCGGTGCCACCAGATCATAGCCCATTTTGAGTTGTAGATCGGGGATGATGCTCATCAGGTTGGCGTTGCCCGCGCGTTCGCCATAGCCGTTGACCGTACCCTGGACTTGTGTGCAGCCCGCGCGCACGGCATCCAACGTATTGGCGACGCCGGTTTCGCTATCGTTATGGGCGTGGATACCAAGTATCACCCGCTTGTGCGGCGCGTTTGGCTTGTCACTGGCTCGATCGAAAATTGGAATTTCGCTGCGCACTGTGTGGACTGCTTCGGCGATCTGCCAGGGTAGGCCGCCGCCATTGGTGTCACACAGCGCAACGCTGTCGGCTCCACCAATCAGCGCCGCCTGGAGTGTGGCCAGGGCATATTCGGGATTGGCACGGTAGCCGTCGAAAAAATGTTCGGCGTCATAGATCACTTCTCTGTTATGCGCTTTGAGACAGCGCACCGATTCGCGGATCATGCGCAGGTTTTCTTCGAGGGTGGTGCGCAACACTTCGGTCACATGCAGATCCCACGATTTGCCGAAGATGGTGATCACAGGCGTGTTGGCCTGGAGCAACAGTTGAATCTGTGGATCGTCGATGGGATCAACCTCGGCGCGACAGGTCGAGCCGAAGGCCGCGATCTTGGCGTGCTTCAAATCCAACTCGGTCTGCGCACGTTCAAAGAACTCCATATCTTTGGGGTTAGAGCCGGGCCAGCCGCCCTCTATATAGTCCATCCCAAATTCATCGAGCCGCCGGGCAATCTTTAATTTATCGTCACAGCTTAAAGAGACACCTTCCCCTTGCGTTCCATCGCGCAGGGTGGTGTCATATAGCGTTATCTTCATGAAAGTCACTATCCTGATTAAGCAAAAATTTCTGCAATGCTCTCAAATACACGGTCCGGCCAGATGCCGCGCGCCAGATCTTCCTTGCGGAAGCGACCCGTTTTCACGAGCCACCCTTGCATGCCGATGAGCTGTGCGCCGCGCACATCACTTTCGATATCATCGCCAATCATGGCGACGCGGTTAGGGGCAATCCCCAACTCATCGAGCACCATACGGAAATAGGCGCGACTGGGCTTGCCCACGACTTCCGCTTTGAGTTCTGCCGCATATTCCAGCGCCACGACAAATGGTCCAGCATCCATATAGAGGCCCTGTTCGGTGCGCCACGTGCGTTTTTTGTGGAGAGCAACAAAGCGCGCGCCATTGAGAATCGCTTGCAACGCACGGTTGAGCCGTGCGAAGGTGAAGCTCGCGCCCATATCGCCCATCACCACAAAATCGGGCTGCTCTTCATCTACATCCAACCCGGCAAATTCCTGTTGCGCATCGGGCAAGAGTAAGGGGTAGTAACTCTTGGCATTTTGCGCTTGCAGGTAGCGCGCTGCAGCATAGGTGGCAGTGAAGAGATCCTCTACCCCGATCGAAAATCCCATCGCTTGTAGCCGTTCGAGGAGCGTATGGCGACAATAGATGGTGGTATTCGTGATAAAACGGTAGGGAATCCCCCGGGCGCGCAGCGTTTGTAACGCCGCTTGCGCGCCCGGAATTACCTCGTTTCCGCGCATCACGACACCTTCTATGTCAATCAGCAGGCCGTCGATGGATGCTAGATGATTTGTCAAAATAAGAAACCTTGCTACTCATGAATGGATAAAGGATTAAGTACCTACGCACTTGGGTCAACCACATCCCAATTGATCAAACCTTCGGTAACACTGTAATCAAAGTTTTGATGGCATAATCACGTAGGTCACGTTTGCAACGTGACGGGCAGCCCAAGCCCGCAACACTGCCCGAGAAAAGCCTGGCTCGACGATACTTGTTCGGTTACCAATCGCATGGCTGTATTGAACGAGTCTGTCACGTTGCAAACGTGACCTACAATCGCCGCCTAATCTATCAAAGTTTTGATAGGTAGTAAAGACTAAAGTCTTTACCCCGGTTTAATACCGCAAAATGTCGGTTACCCTGCGCTAGCCAACATTTTGCAGGCCAGCGGCAATGCCGTTGACAGAGAGCGAAACTGCCGCTTGCAGACTAGCGCGTTCCTCGGCCGAAATGTCGGCGCGCAGGCGACGCAATAACTCCACTTGCAGATAATTCAACGGGTCCACATAGGGGTTGCGCAGACGAATACTGCGTTGGAGCCACGTTTCATTATCCATCAGATTGTGCTGCCCGGTGATCTGGAGAATGGCCTCTTTGGTGCGCTCAAATTCCGCTTGCAGATCAGCGAAAATTGTCTCCTCCAATCCTGGTTCGGCTAGACCGGCGTAGAGTTGGGCAATATCCATATCGGCTTTGCCTAGCCCTAGTTGTACATTATTCAGCACATTGCTAAAGAAGGGCCAAGTTTTGTAGATATCACGCAGCGTGGCTAGCCGCGCCTCATTGATCGCCGTGGCTGGATTTTGATCGTTATCCTTCATCATCCACTGCGTCAACGCGCTGCCCACCCCATACCAACTGGTCAGATTCACGCGCGGCTGCGTCCACGAAAAGACCCAAGGAATTGCCCGCAAATCACCGATGGCCAGGGTCGATTTGCGCCGCGCTGGCCGCGACCCAATATTGAGTTGATCCACATGGTTGATCGGCGTTGTCTGCTGGAAGTATTTCAAGAAATCCGGGTTATTGATCAAGCTCCGATATTTTTGAAAGGCCGTCTGGCTCAATGTTTCCATGATCTCTGCCCACAACGCTTCTTGGGCATAGGCTGGGCGCGGGCTACTGCTCAACAACATAGCGTTGACCAGTTGTCCCAGGTGACGATGGGCAATGTTTTCATCATCGTAGCGGCTGCTCAGGACTTCCCCTTGCTCTGTGATTTTGATGCGCCCGCGCACCGATTCCTGCGGTTGGGCCAGAATCGCGCGATTGGTGGGACCGCCGCCACGGCCCAAGGTGCCACCGCGCCCGTGGAAGAGCGTCAACTGAATGTTGAATTCGTCACAGACCTGGGCCAATTGGCGCTGCGCCTGGAAGAGCATCCAGTTGGCGCGTAGATAGCCGCCATCTTTGTTTGAATCGCTGTAGCCGATCATGATTTGTTGGCGATTGCCCCGCTCGGCCAGATGTTGTTGATAGGCTTTATTTTGAAAGAGCGCCCGCATAATGCGTGGGGCAGCCAGTAAATCCTCAATCGTTTCAAAGAGGGGGGCAATATCGATCTCGCCAAAGATGCCCGCATCGCGCCCAAAGAGCAGCACTTCCAAGACATTGCTGACTTGGGTTGTCATGCTAATGATATAGGTCTTGATCGATTCCTCGCCCACTTCCTGGCGTGCTCGGCGGATTAAGCGGAAGAGTTCGAGCATACTATTGGTCTCTTCGCTAAAGTCCAGCCGTGCGGTTAAGGGGCGGTCGCTCAGAATTTCTTCTTCTAACAGGGCAACGCGCCGATCTTCGTTTAAGTCTACATAGCTGTCACAAAGCTGGTAGCGCTCTAAAACTTCAGCCATGGCACTACGGTGGCGCTCGGCATGGTGGCGAATATCCAGCGTCGCCAGGTGAAAACCAAAAACTTGCGCGGCGCGAATCAAGCGTTCCAATCGGCCCTGGGCCAGGCGTTCACCCTTGTTGGCATAGAGACTGTCCCGAATGAGATAAAGGTCTTGCAAAAATTCCTGGGGATTTTGATAGGCGCGTGGATTGTGGGGCGCGGTGGGCGCGCGATTGCGCCAGGGAATCTCATTTTCGGCGCGCGTGGCGCGCAGCCGGCGAAACATCATAATTAATTTTTGACGATAGGGCTCTGACCGAAAGCGATCCAAAACCTCATGCTCGTCGGCTAGCACCAGTGTAAAATCTTGCTGCATGCTCTCTAGAAGGGCTGGGGTAAACCCAGCGCGTGTGCGTGATGGACTCAATTGATGATAGAGCGCATCCACTTCAACATTGTACAGCTTTAGAATCGTCTCTTTCTGCTCGCGAATGGCTTCTTCGGTCACCTCCACCGTCACAAATGGGTTGCCATCGCGATCGCCGCCGATCCACGATCCATAGCGCAGAAAAATTGGCAATTCAAAGGTTTCGCCCGGATAATATTCGGCCAGCGCGCTTTCGATCTCTTGGTAGATCTGTGGTACCAGCTGAAAGAGCGTAGTTTCATAATAGTATAATGCCTCGCGTACCTCGTCCAAGACCGTGGGCCGGCGGTCGCGTCCTTCGTCACTTTGCCATAACAAGACGATATTCTCACGGATCTGCTGGACCAGCGCATCTTCTTCTTCTGCCAGCAGTGCGCGATAGTGCAGATCATAAAGCGCCGTAGCAATCGCTTTGAGTTTCAACAGAATCGTCCGCCGTTTAGACTCGGTTGGGTGCGCTGTGAAAACAGGCATAATCGAGAGCTCGTTCACGATTGTGCGTACTTCACTGGCCGACAAGCCTGCTGCGCGCAACTGGCGAATGCCACTGGCAATCGTTTCGGCCATTGGCTCATTTTGCTGGTGGGCACGCGCCGTGCGTTCGCGCAGAATATGCACACGCTGTTGCTCTTCGGCCAGGTTGATCAACTGAAAGTAGGTGGTAAAGGCTTTCAGCACGGCGTTGGCTTTGGGCAAATCATCAATCAGTGCCGGCATAAATTGGTGTTCGGCTTGTTGCAATACCGCCGTTTCACCATTGCGCCAGCGCTTGGTCAGGTCGCGGATTCGCTCTTCCAGATCAAAAATATCTTGACCTTCCTGTTCGATAATGGTCTCGCCAAGCAGGTTGCCTAGAAAACGAATGGTAGAGCGTAGTCGGTCTTGTGGGTCGATGATCATCGGTTGTACCTAGACGGCAAAGTGACAACGTGACAAGGTGGCTGGCGGATCCGATGGCCATTCACCCGATCCGCCAATCACCTTCTCATTTTATCAAGGGTTTAAGAGCTTTTCTAGAACCAGATCGCCCATGACCTGCGTGCCTACAACTTCACTGCCGGTATGGGCAATATCTGGCGTGCGAACCCCTTCGTTCAGCACGGCGTCGACCGCGGCTTCAATCGCCTCGGCTTCTTGCTCCAGACCGAGACTATGGCGCAGCAACATTGCACTGCTCATAATGGTAGCCAACGGATTGGCTACCCCCTTGCCAGCAATGTCCGGCGCACTGCCATGAATTGGCTCATAGAGCCCCAATGGCAGCTTTTTACTATTAAAGAGATCGCCCAAACTGGCCGAAGGCAACATGCCCATGGAACCGGCCAGCATCGCCGCTTCGTCGGTGAGAATATCGCCAAAGATATTGCCCGCCACGATCACATCAAAGCTGGCGGGGCGGCGGATCAGGTGCATGGCCATGGCATCGACCAACACATGCTCGACTTCTAATTCCGGATAGTCGGCCAATACTTCAGTCGCCACGCGTCGCCACAAGCGACTAGAGGCCATGACATTTGCCTTGTCCACACTGACCAACTTTTTGCGGCGGCCCATAGCGGCATCGGCCGCCAAACGCACCACGCGCTCGATTTCGGGCCGGGTATAGATCTCGGTGTCAAAGGCTTCGTAGCCTTCTTCGCCCGCTTCCTTTTTGGGACCAAAGTAGAGACCGCCCGTCAACTCGCGAATGACCAGCATGTCAACACCCTGCAATACCTCTTCCTTGAGCGTGCTGGCACTCAGCAACTGTGGGTGCAGCTTGACGGGGCGCAAATTGGCAAACAGATTGAGCGCCTTGCGGATCGCCAACAAGCCACGTTCTGGGCGATCCTTGGCCTTGGGGTCATCCCACTTGGGGCCGCCCACCGCACCCAATAAAATGGCATCGGCTTGTTTACACGCTTCCACGGTTGCATCAGGCAAACTGGTGCCCAGTTCATCGATGGCGCGCCCACCCATTAAGTGGTCGGAAAAATCGAATTGATGATTGAATTTCTGGGCAACCGCGCGCAAGATCTTACGCGCCTCGTCAGTTACCTCGGGGCCGATGCCGTCACCGGCCAGCACAACGATATTGGCTTTCATAGCAATGCTTTCTCTTGTATACGCTCGTCTATATTTTACCCTGTTTGAAAACGCGCCGTTGGTGACCTAACCTAGTAGACGCTATTCGCGTTTTCAACACAACCGCACTTTAGTAGATGAGCCATTTTATAGGGCTTCAAACAAATATTATAACATAAACGGCTGCTGCCTTCTGTGCCCACAACCAGCGCCAGGATTACGCCGCTAGACGCGCTTCATGCTCCGCAATCCCGACTTCCTTGGACTGCAGATAGCCCAGATCATCCAGGCCATCAAGTAGGCAGATTTTGCGGAACGCATCGATCTCGAAGCGATGTTGCTGGCCGTCGGGCAGGGTCACGGTTTGGTTCTTCAGGTCAACTGTAATCTGTGTCTCCGGATCTTCTTCTACCAAGTCCAGCAGCATATTGACGGTTTCTTCGGGCAGTGACACGGGCAGCAGACCATTTTTTAAACTGTTATTATAAAAGATATCGGCAAAGTTGGGGGCGATCACACATTGAAAGCCATAACCGGTTAGCGCCCAGACCGCGTGTTCACGGCTGGAACCACTGCCAAAGTTGCGACCGGCGATCAAGACTTTGGCCGCTTTGTATTGGGGCTGGTTGAGCACAAAATCGGGCTTGGGCGTGCCATCTGGATGATAGCGCCAACTGGAAAAGAGCCCATCCCCCATGCCGTCCTTGGTCACCGCGGTCAGAAAGCGGGCTGGAATGATCTGATCGGTGTCCACGTTCTCTACGCGCATGGGCGCGGCTGTGGCATTTAGGGTTTTGAATGGTTGCATTGGGTAGATCTCCTCTTGATTCGGTAAGTTTCAAACGGTTAAGACGACATACATTTCATCGTGTTCAGGCCAGGCCAGATCAAAATCGCCAAGAGCAACGCGAATGGGCGCGGTGGGTAGCTCGGGATCATGGAGATAAACGTGCTTGTCATCGATGCCAACCACAACAATAGCATGATCAATATTTTGCGCCCAATAGGGCAATTCGCCTGTTTTTACAAATACAATACAAGGTTGCCCGGCGTGCAAATGATTTCGTAAAGCTTCCAGATTGCCTTGTTGATAGGTTACGCGAATACCCAGCCGGTCTAAATTACGAATTTTAGAGGATGGCGTGCCAAAATTAGTTTTAATATCGAGTAGCTTTACCAATCGTTTATAGGCAATCGGCGCGCCCATGAAGTGTAACACCATCGCCGCACAAGCTGCCAAGCACTCTCCATCGTTATCCTGCCGGACATGATCAAGCTTCAGGAGAACAGAAGGCATACCCTATCCCTTATGCTGCGTCTTCGGGTAGTTGTGCCATTCTCGCTGCTGGAAAATGGCTAGTAGATCCCAGCGTAAATAAGGTACCCTATTTTTACCATGATGTACACGAGTAACGTGCCTTATTAACTGCCGTGGTATCTACGCCCAACTGTACTAGGGATAAATTCTTCTGACACAGTTTCCCGACGCTGATACGGTGGCAACTTTTTTGCCATTTCTAACGCATGACCAGTAATCTGCTCTCTGCACGCCTCTAGATTATCCATCTGGCCGGTGTGAACATCGACGTCAACCGTGCCAGCAACGCCGACATCGCCCACACGCGAGTTTGTTAAGATTGCTGGCACCCGCCACATGGCCTGTTTTCCATCTACCACCAGTGTTGGCGCATCGGCGTGCATCATATAGCTGACATATTCCAACAGCCAGCGATTCACCTTGCGCCGCGCCTCTTCGGCTGAGACCTTGATTTCAATCGATTGTTTGAGATCAAGCTCTACTATACCGCGTTCTGGAATGACCAGATTTTCAAGTATGATGGTCATTGTTCATTCCTGATTGATTGTAGATTGTTGCCGCGTACTAGGCGCTGATACGACAATCTACAATCCAAAATTTGCAATTCACAATTTTTATAGAATTTCGCGCACGTCGATCACTTTGCCATTGACCGCGGCGGCGGCAGCCATGATCGGGCTCATGAGCAGACTGCGCGAGCCAGGACCCTGGCGACCCTGGAAGTTGCGGTTGCTGGTGCTGGCAACATACTTGCCCGCGCCAGCCTTGTCGTCGTTCATAGCCAGACACATGCTACAACCCGCGCCGCGCCATTCGAAGCCCGCCTCGCTAAAGATACGATCCAGCCCTTCGGCCTCGGCCTGCGCCTTGACTGCCTTGGAGCCGGGCACGACTAAGGCCTGCACATTGTTCGCAACGTGGCGGCCCTTGGCGATCTGCGCGGCTTCGCGCAGATCCTCAATGCGGCCATTGGTGCAAGAGCCGATAAAGACAATGTCCACCGGTTGCCCCTGCATCGACTGCCCTGGCTGCAAGCCCATGTATTCCATGGCGCTGAGCAAGCTGCGCCGTTCCGCTGGATCATCTAGCTCGCTGGGCAGAGGAATATGGCCCGTGACCCCTACCCCTTGGCCAGGGTTGGTGCCATAGGTGACCATCGGTTCCAACTTGTTGGCATCCAGATGCAGCTCGCGATCAAATTTCGCATCCGCATCGGTGACCAAGCTTTGCCAGCGCGCCAGGGCTTTGTCCCACTCGGCACCCTGGGGCGCATAGGGGCGACCCTTGACATAGTCAAAGGTGGTCTCATCCGGCGCAATCATGCCGGCACGTGCCCCGCCTTCGATGCTCATGTTACAGATGGTCATGCGTTGTGCCATGCTCAATTTGCGGACCGCACTGCCGCGATATTCAAAGACGTAGCCGGCACCACCGCCTGCCCCATTCTTGGCAATAATCGCCAGAATAATATCCTTGGCCGTCACGCCGAAGCCAATCTCACCGTCTACATTGATCGCAAAGGTTTGCGGCTTTTGTTGCAACAAGCATTGGGTGGCCAAGACATGGCCCACTTCGCTGGTGCCGATGCCAAAGGCCAACGCACCAAACGCGCCGTGGGTGCTCGTATGGCTATCGCCGCAGACGATCACCATGCCGGGCTGAGTCACGCCCATCTCTGGCCCGACCACATGGACAATGCCCTGCACCGCGCCCTCAATGTCCCAGAGCGTGATGCTAAAATCTTCGCAATTTTGGCGTAGTGTGCGCACTTGGGTGGCGGCGTCGAGCGGCCATAGCTCAATGCCAACGTCGATGCGCGTGGGGATCGCATGATCCATTGTGGCAAAGGTTTTGTCGGGTCGGCGCACAGGCAAGCCCCGTTCGCGCAACATGCCAAAAGCTTGGGGGGAGGTGACTTCATGGATCAAGTGGGCATCGACGTACAGCACCGCCGGCGCGCCTTCATCTTGGGAGACAACATGCGCATCCCAGACTTTTTCGAAAAGTGTTTTTCCGCTCATGTACTGCTTTTCTCCTCGGTCTCTCGTATTTATTTTCGGCTCATCGATTGAAGAGCGCTACTATCATAGAGCAGACAGGATCGTTGCTTGTTAAAGCAACGATCCTGTCTGCTCTATTTTAAGCTTTTACCGTTTCCTCTTCGGCTTCAATGCCAACTGACCCCTCGGTTGCCCCTTCGATCGCCACGACGTTCTCGCGCGGGGCCACATACCAGAAGAATTGGCGTTGTGTCTCCCAATCTTCGAGAATGGTGCGTGCCCGTGGCGAGCCGGTTTTCTCTAGGTGCGTAGTGATCAACGCTTTGATCGCCTGATCATCGCTGGCCTCTAACCGGCGTACGGCGATTAACTCAGGATTATACCGCCGTTCAAAGTTGTCGCCAATATCATAGATGTAAGCTTGTCCACCGGTCATGCCCGCACCAAAGTTGCGCCCAGTTTCGCCCAGCACCACGACGGTGCCGCCAGTCATATATTCACAGCCATGATCGCCAACGCCTTCGACCACGGCGGTTGCGCCACTGTTGCGCACAGCAAAGCGTTCACCCGCCAAGCCCGCGGCAAAGAGTCGCCCGCCCATTGCGCCGTAGAGGATGGTGTTGCCAATGATCACATTGCGGTGGGGCAAAAAGTGTGCATCCTCGTGTGGGCGCACGACGATCTCGCCGCCGCTCATGCTCTTGCCCACATAATCCTGGGCTTCGCCATACAAGCGCAGGTTTAAACCAGTAAGCCCAAAGGCCCCAAAACTCTGGCCCGCCGAACCGGTAAAGGTGATCTGGATCTGGCCGTCGGGCAAACCTTTGTCGCCATAGCGCAATGCCAACTGCCCGGCCAATTTGGCCCCTACCGACCGTTGCGGGTTGCTGATTTTGTGGGCCAACCGAACCGATGCATCGGGGTTGACGCGCAAACTGGCCAGCACCTGTTCCACAATGTAGTCGCCAATCGTGGGATTGGCAGGCAGTTCATTGCTGGGCAAAACATTGCGCCGCGCGCTGCCGGTGTCGGGTACATAAAGCAGCGGTGCTAGATCCATAAAGCCGGCCTCACGTCCCACAATTGTCTGTTTAAGCATCTCGGGATGCCCGATCAGCTCGTCCAGCCGCCGATAGCCCAGATCCGCCAGGATCTGGCGCACATCTTCGGCAATACAGGTCATAAAGTTGATCACCATTTCGGGCGTGCCATCAAACTTCTTGCGCAACTCGGGATCTTGGGTGGCAACACCAACAGGGCATGTGTTCTTGTGGCAAACCCGCGCCATAATGCAGCCCTCGGCGATCATGGCGCTTGTGCCAAAGCTGTATTCGTCGGCCCCCAACATGGCCGCCATCACCACATCGCGCCCGGTGGCCAGACCCCCGTCCGTGCGAATGCGGACGCGCGTGCGCAGGCCATTGGCGAGCAAGGTCTGGTGTGTCTCGGCCAGACCAATTTCCCAGGGCAACCCCACATACTTAATGCTGCTCAGTGGGCTGGCGCCGGTGCCGCCATTGTGCCCGCTGATGTGGATCACATCGGCATAGCCTTTGACAACACCGGCGGCAATTGTCCCCACGCCCATCTGCGATACCAACTTGACACTAATCTTGGCCGTTGGGTTGATCGTTTTGAGATCATAGATCAGTTGTGCTAGATCTTCAATGCTATAGATATCATGGTGGGGCGGCGGGCTGATCAGCGCGACGCCGGGTGTGCTATGGCGCAGCACCGCGATCTCCGCCGTGACTTTGTGGCCGGGCAACTGACCGCCTTCGCCAGGCTTTGAGCCTTGCGCGATCTTGATCTGAAGTTCCTCAGCGCTCATCAGATATTCGGGTGTGACGCCAAAGCGTCCCGATGCCACCTGTTTGATCTTGCTAGCGCGCTCGGTGAAATAGCGTTCCTTGGCCTCGCCGCCTTCGCCGCTGTTGCTCATGCCGCCCAAGCGATTCATGGCAATCGCCAGCGTCTCATGCGCCTCGGAACCGAGCGACCCATGACTCATGGCCGCGGTGCTAAAGCGGCGCAAAATCAAATCGACGGCCTCTACCTGCTCCACGGGAATCGACGGACGTTCCTTTTGGAAATCCAGCAGATGACGGGGGGCCAATTTCAGGCTGCGCATCAGGTCGCGATAGATCGCATATTTTTCCATGCTTTCGTCGCGCGTGGCAGCTTGCGAAACCGCTTGTAGGGCGTGGACCACCTGGGGACTCCACTCGTGTAATTCGCCGCCGCGCCGCGATTTGAAGAGCCCCCAACTTTCCAGCTTCAGCGTTTTGGCTGCTTTGGCCGGATATGCCTTGCTGTGCCAGGCCAGCACATCTTCGGCGACACTGGCAAAGCCGACCCCGCCGACAATGCTCGGCGTATCGACAAAGGCGACTTCGAGCAGATCTTCGCCAATGCCAATCGCCTCGAAGATCTGCGCGCCGCAATAACTATCTAACGTGCTGATGCCCATCTTGCTCATGATCTTGAGCAAGCCTTTGTCCGCGGCCTTGACAAAACTGTGGTAGGCCTGGATCACGGTCATGTTGCCCAAGTGGCGACCTTCGGCGGCCATGTCATTGATGGTGGCATAGATCAAATAGGGATGGATCGCATTGGCGCCATAACCGATCAGCGCGGCAAAGTGATGGACATCGCGCGGCTCACCGCTTTCGGCGATCAAGCTGACATTCATGCGCATACCTTGGCGGATCAAATGATGATGGACTGCGCCCACGGCCAACAGCGAGGGAATGGGCAGTGTATGGGCATCAACCGCTTGGTCACTGATGATCAACAGCCGAACGCCAGAGCGCACCGCTTCTTCGGCGGCCAAACAAAGTTTTTCAACTGCGGCGCGTAGAGCCACCCCGGCCACGGCGTCACCTTCTGTGGTCGCGGGCGCGCCGTTTGGGGGTGCCGCGTGGATTGGCTGTTGCCATATCGCTTGCAGGGTTGCGGCGCGGAATTCTGGCTCGGGCATTGCGCGCAATAGCGCGATCTCATCTGGCTTGAGCATCGGTGATTTCAATTCGATCAAGCGCGTGGCTTCGGGCAGTTCGGTCAACAGATTGGCGCGCTGACCCAGCAACATGCGCAAGCTCATCACCGTCTCTTCGCGCAAAGGGTCGATTGGTGGGTTGGTGACTTCGGCAAAGCGCTGCTTGAAATAGTGAAAGAGCGAGCGCGGCAGGTGGCTCATGCCGGGCGGCGGCGTATCATCGCCCATGGAGCCGACGGCCTCTTTGGCATCGGCGATCATGGGGCGCAGGATCACCACCAACTCTTCGCTGGTAAAACCAAAGGCGATCTGGCGCTGGGTCAACGCATATTGGCTTGCCGCGCTGTGACCATTGGTGGTGCCATTGGCAGTGCCGTTGGTTGGTGCCACGTCTATTTCGGGGGTGCTACCTGCTACTTGCCACTTGCTACTCGCAACCCGCTCCGCCAAGCTAACAAGATTTTCCTTGATCCAGCGATCATAGGGGCGGCGGGCGGCGAAATGGTTGGTGATCTCGGTATCTTTGAGGATAACGCCGCGGGCCGTATCCACACAGAAGATTTGGCCAGGCCCCAGCCGGCCTTTTTCTGTCACGCGGCCTTCATCATAATTCACGCACCCCACTTCGCTCGAACTGATCACATATTTATTGTCCAGTACCACATAGCGCGCTGGGCGTAGGCCATTGCGATCCAAGATCGTGCCGACAACCCGGCCATCGGTAAAGGTGACTGCTACGGGCCCGTCCCACGGCTCCATGAGCGCGCTGTGATATTGATAAAAGGCGCGGCGTTCCGGACTGATTTCGCTTTCGGCGGGAGCTCCCTGGGCGCGTTCCCAGGCTTCGGGCATCATCATCATCAGGCCATGACGAATGTCACGCCCACTGCGCACCAGCAGTTCCAGCCCATTATCAAGTTTGCCACTGTCGCTGCCCGAACGCCAGAGCACGGGGCGTAGCAGATCCTCATTGCCTTCCCAAACCGGATGGGCCAGGTCACTTTCGCGGGCGCGCATCCAGTTTTCGTTGCCTTGCAAAGTGTTGATTTCACCATTGTGGCAGAGCAGGCGAAACGGCTGGGCGCGTTCCCACGTGGGAAAGGTGTTGGTACTATAGCGCTGATGAAAGACCGCAATCGCTGTCTGAAAATCTTCGTCACTCAGATCGGGGTAGAAATGGGCCAACTCTTGTGCCAAGACCAGCCCTTTGTAGACGATGGTGCGGTTGCTCAGGCTGGCAATATAGAGCCGTTGCACACCTTCATCGCGGCTACGGTTGACAATGATCTTGCGCACAAGATAGAGCAACCGTTCAAATTCATCGCCGGCGGCGCAGGCTTCGGGGGTGCGGCGGATGAAGACTTGCTCCATCCACGGACGTGTACTCTCGGCGCGGCGACCGAGGGCACTATCGATCACGGGTACAGAGCGAAAAGTCAGCACCTCCAGCTTGAATTGGGCGCAAACATCGCGGATAATCTGTTTTGCCTGGACACGATCAGCTTCATCCTGGCGAAATAAGTAGAGTTGTCCCACGGCCAAGTCACCGGCGTGCGGCAATTCAACGCCAATCCGCCGTAGCTCACGGTTGAAGAAATCATAGGGCAACTGGGTTAAAATGCCGGCCCCATCACCACTCTTGCGATCATCGGCTACGGCTCCGCGATGGGCATGATTGCCCAACGCCTCTAGGGCCATTTGCAGAACACGATAGCTGCGCCGTCCTTCAATATGGGCGACAAAGCCAATGCCACAGGCATCGTGTTCAAAGCGTGGATCGTAGAGTCCCTGCTTGGTGGGCAGGCCGGCTAATTCTTGCATCTTGGGAGCTAAGTCTTTATGCTGCAACATTGTACTCTCCATTCTGCGTTAGACGCACCATTTCCTTGCTGGCGTACCCAAGTAAATGGGTCGAAGCTGAGGAAGTGAGAAAATGCTGCGGTAGGTGGCACGGGTAAGGCGTTTCTTTTGGAAACAGCCCATAATACCGGAGCACAACCGCAAGCATAACAATCAATCTTGGGCGCATCATTGCGTAGGAGTTGTCGACAGTGAGTACGTTTCATCGGCGAAGCGTAAATTGTGAGAGTCGTAAAGACTTTAGTCTTTCTGCGATTTAGAGAAAGATTAAAGTCTTTACGACCCATCACTCATCAAAAATATCATATACGTCGCGCGGCTTTTTGCGGCGTTGCTTGGGTTTGGGTGGCGCGGCAACAGGTAAATGTTCGGCGCGACTGCGTCCGAGTACACTGATCGCGCCAAAGAGTAAAGCTGCCACCAAAATTACCCCGGCGGCCACGACAATACTATTGCCATAAATGTATTGCCAAATCAGCATGACCAGCGGCACAGTTTCTGACGGCGGCGTACTCACCGTCGGCGTGGCGGTGTTGGTTGCAGGCACCGTCAGCAGACCAGCGACCGTCTGTTGACCACTTGCCAATTCGTCGGCGAGTTCGGCAGGGGGCGTGGTGGTCGCTAAATAGACGGCCAGTTGATCGATCTCTGCTGCCGAGAGGCGATTCACCAAGCGCACAAAGTTGCTGTCGGCAAAGGTAACCACCACGGTTAGTTGGGCGCGCGACAGGGGTAATATCTTATTGACCGCCGCAAGCTCATCCAGGTTGAGCACGCTGCGCAGCAACGTGGCGTCAAAGTCTTCGGGCGTTTTCTGTGTATCAATCTCCAGCGTGACCAATTTGCCAAGCCGATCCTCGGCCAGGCTAGCCCAGGCCAAGGTCGTTGTCACAGATTTAGTCCTGACCAAAAGCGTAATGGCCCCTTCTGGCAGGAGAAGTAAATTTTCGAATTGACCCGTATCAATGGCGCGTTCTAATTCGGCACGCCCCAGGTTGTCGATAAAAATGTTGACCAGCGCGACCAACTTGCTCACCTGATCCAGCGGCGTATAATTCATGATATCGCGGAAGGTGGGATTGTCCTCGGCCAGCGTGCAGACGGCACGGTTGGTATCACAGAAGCGGTTCCAATCCTCCACCAAGCTGACAGCAATTTCCAGGGAAACAATTGATACTTCCTCGGGCAATCCATCCTTGATGGCGTCCGCCACTTCCTGGCGGATCTTGGCTTTGACCTCTTCGCCCTCAAGCGCGTCCTGAATTTGGGGCAGCGCGCCGTTGCCGCCTTCCCACAGATCCCAGGCAATCAGTCCCAGCCCAATCACCCAGCCTGCCACTGGGATCAACGACGAGCCAGCCTTGCCGATAATCCGCCCGACAATTTTGCCGGCAATGCGCTCGGCGATTCTTTCACTCAATTTGACCGCAATGCGCCGCGAAAGCTCGGTCACAATGATTAAGCCTACGCCACCAATCGCCTTTTGGTGGACATCCAGGGCCGAGATATCGACATTGGCCGCTTCGGTTTGTAGATCAACCCCTTCCACTTCGGTGCTGACTTTGCCTTCAAAGGCGTTGAAGAGCGTGCCCGAATATTTGTCACCGACGTATGCCTTCATACACAAAAAGGCAGCCGAGGCGGCACGGGCAAAATCGGCCTCGATCTCGCGCGAGATCTCCTGGGCAATGGCGATGGAGAGTTCATTGATCGTGGCATGAAAGCCTGCGGCATTAAAGGCATCATTGGCGACGCGGGTTGCAAATTCTTCCGCCTTTTCCGCCGACCAACCAGACCACAGCCGACTCCAATAGCCCTCACTGGCATAGATGTTATCAATCGCGATCTGTACTTCGCGATTGATCGCATCATCGACGTGCAAGGTGACCCATTGGCGCATGACAATCGCGTCAATGTTGATGCCAGCACTTTCATCGGTCAGCACACCGTGCGCCACCTGTTCGATCTCGGCGCGCAACTGCGCTTGGTCCACTGTGCTACAGTCGCCAAAGGTGTAGTCGGAGGTGGGTGTCTGGGCATAGACATGCACCGGCAACTGCAACCAGAGCAGTGCGATGACCAGTAGAATGGAAAGAAACTTGTGAATCTGCATGGTAGGAAATTTTGCCTTTGAACCAGTCCTTTGCTACCAGCTACTCGGAATTAACCACTTGACCAATGACCACTTGACCAATCTCACCCCTTCACGCGCCGCCGAAAACCGTTGCCATAGACCACAACCTCGACGCCACCTTCGACAACCGTGGGGTTGGCAATCTTGACGCCGATCACCCCATCATAGCCTTTGGCTTTGGCCTTGGTATCTAGATCTTCTAGCGCTTGGGCAACTGATTTCTCAATCAATTTTTCATAGTGGTGCATACGACCACCGACGAGATTGCGGATGTTTTCGCGAATATCATTGACCAAATTTGCCGCCACCACGGAAACCGTGAACAACAACTCGCCAATTTCAACGTCATCCGAAGATGGATATTGATCCAAACTAATTAACACAGCTTCACCTTCTGCATTTTATTTGCCAAATAAGCGGGTGATCGGACTGAAAAGCCAAGCGGCCATGCTAAAGAGCAGGCGCAACACGATCAAACCAAGCACAACCGCGCCAACAGTCACTAGGGCGCTCTGTCCCACGCCATATTTGAAGAGAAAAAGGCGCCACGGGACTTGACCCAAAAGTACCTGACCGGCATCCATAAAGGCTGCGGTGCCGCCCTTGGATGATAACAAGAACGGCAATGCCTGTTCGATATTGTCCCCATTGGCGGCCAGATAATCACGCAACGCCTGATCCTGAAGATGATCGATGGTGCTCGGCTCGCTGATAATGCGCACCACCAGTTGATTGACTTGGTTTTGATTGAGCGTGGGCAAATAGCCAGCCAATAATTCCAGATCCGCCGCTTCGAGTTGGGTGGCAAGCGTGGCCAGGTTGCTGGTCGATAGATCCAGCAACGCCTGTAACGCGGTTGGGTTGATCAAGGCGAGTTTCTGAATCGCCGCCTTATCATCAACCGCAATCAATTTTTCCAGTAAGGCTTTGTCCAGCGCGCCGGCCGGCTGATGCTTGTAAATTTCATAGGCGACAACTTGGTCGAGCAACGCACCGGCATCTGCGGACCAAGCGATGGCATCTTGCAACGAACCGCTGTCGGTTACGATCTGAAACGCCGCTTCGGGCTGGGCGAAAACCTGGGCAAAGAGGCCATTATCTACAGCTTGCAACAAGCCATCATGGCCCAACACCGGCAGGGTCGCGCCCACCAAATTGACCAACTTGGCCAATCCTTCTGGTGTCTCCTGCGTATTCAGCAGCGCACGAAAATTCGCGTTGCTCTCCGATAGTTCCAATACTTGGCGGATATTGCGTTTGACATCGCGCCATTGGGTAAAGAGTTGATTGGAAATATCGCGCGCGATCTGGGGCAACTCGCGCCGTAATTCCGGTTCAATCGATGCCGTAATTTCACCGCGGATGCCGGTTTTCACTTCCGCGGATTTGAGTGTCTCTTGAATCTGTGGCAAAGCGCCATCGCGGCTGCTGTAGACATCATAGGCGATCATGCCTGCGCCAACCAGCCAGCCAGCAATCGGAATAATCGTCGAGCCGGCGCGCCCCAACACGCGCCCAACCACGCGTCCGGCCACGCGCTTTGAGATCGCTTCGCCAATTTCAAAGACAATCCGCTTGCTCACCTGTGCCACAATAATGACACCCACACCACCCAACGCGGTTCTGTGTTGGCCGATCACCGCGAGCAGACTGGTATCCAACTCGCTATTATTGCTGAGATCGACACTTTCCGCCGCTAACCGTACCTGTTCTTCAAAGGCACGCACCATTGCCCCCGAATAGTTGCCACTGATAAATGTTTGGAGACAAAAAAAGGCAGCGGAGACCGACTCTGCCGATAGAATGGCAATTTCCGAGGCAATTTCTTCGGCTACACTAAGCGACAATTCATCAATTTTGTCCTGGAAGGTAGCCGATTCAAAGGTGTAGTTGGCGACGGCGCGCGTCAATTCTTCGGCTTTATCGGCAGACCAACCGGAGAGCAGCTTGTTCCAAAAATCTGATTCACCTTTGACCTGCTCTACCGCGCGATCCACTTGGGCGCCGATGATCGTATCCATCTGCAATGCGCGCCACTGGGATTCCACAATGCGCCCAATGTCGATCTGTGCCGCTGCTGCTGCTACCACTTCCTGCGTAATCGAATTTAGCTCTTGTTGCAGTGAATCTTCGTTGACATTATCACAGTTCTGCAGGGTGTCGCCGGTTTGATATGATGGCGCAGCCCAGACAGTCAGTGGCTGTAGCAGCAAGGTGAAGACCACAGACAGCAAGACTAGCTGTTGCCATACCCGTCCATTGCGCTTCCAATGCCGCTGTCGAAGTTGGTTCATGAGTATTCATTATTCTCGCAAAAACTGGGGCTCACAAAAACTGGGGATCGAGTGCGTTGTCGCCTGCCCCAAATTTGCCCCTTTTCTACAAAACAGGAAAGGATCAATCTTTCGGCGAAAAACAAAACCGCACTCACTCCCCAGTTGCATCGTTGCAAAGCGCGCGTACAGCTACGCACTCGTCGGCACCGCTTCATCTGCGGCAATATTCACACTGGAACTCTGATTGTCCGCTGTGCTCAGCACTTTGTTGAGCGCCTGCATGTACGCCTTGGCGCTGGCGACAATAATATCCGTATCGACCCCGCGCCCGCTAAACAGACGACGGCGTTGGCGGCCTTGGGCCGTCTGGCTGTAGCCGCGGCTTTCGGGCAGTTCGAGCCGAATGGTCACATCGCCGTTGGCGTCAATGCCTTCGGTAACGGCTTGTACCAAAAATTCGACCAAATTGTTCTCCACCTGCACAATCCGGTTAATGCCTTTGTAGACGGCATCGACTGGCCCCGTGCCAAAACTCGCCTCGGTAATTTCTGCGCCGGTTTTGTGATTGTGCAATGTAACGACGGCAGTGGGAATCATATTGTTGCCACATTGTACCTGCAACTTCACCAATTCCCAGGTTTCGACCGGCTGATAGATCTCATCGCCGACCAACGCTTCGATATCAGCATCGGTGACCGTCTTCTTTTTGTCGGCCAAATCTTTAAAGCGCTTGAAGATTTCTTTCAATTCTTCGGGGTTGATGTGATAGCCCATGCCTTCGAGTTTGGCGCGTAGGGCATTGCGGCCACTGTGTTTGCCCAGCACCAGCGTGCTCTGGTTCAGCCCAATCGCCGCTGCATCCATGATTTCATAGGTGCGCTTGTTCTTCAACATGCCATCTTGATGGATGCCCGCTTCGTGGGCAAAGGCGTTGGCCCCCACAATCGCTTTGTTGGGCTGGATCACAATGCCCGTATAGCGGCTCACCATATCGCTGGACCGATGAATTTCGGTGGTGACAATGTTGGTCTCCAACCCAAAAACTGGCTTGCGGGTTTGCAGCGCCATGACGGTCTCTTCCAAGCTGGTATTGCCGGCCCGCTCGCCAATGCCATTGATCGTCACTTCGATCTGGCGTGCGCCCGCTTTAATCCCCGCCAAGGTATTGGCCGTGGCCAAGCCCAGATCATTGTGACAGTGCAGGCTGAAAATCACATCCTTGCCGCCGGGCACATGCTCGCGCAAATAGGTGATGAGCGAGCCATATTCCTCGGGCGTAATATAGCCGACTGTGTCAGGAATGTTCAGCGTCGTGGCCCCGGCCTTGATCGCGATTTCGAGTACCTGCACCAAAAAGTCGGGATCGCTACGCCCAGCATCTTCGGGGCTAAACTCGACATCCTGGCAGAGGCTGCTGGCATATTGTACCATGTCGCCCACGGTCTCTAGCACATCATCGCGACTCATGCGCAGCTTGTGTTCCATGTGAATGTCGCTGGTCGCCAAAAAGGTGTGGATGCGTGGCCGCACTGCGCCTTGCACGGCTTCCCAAGCTTTATCAATATCGGCCTTGTTGGCGCGCGCCAAACCCGCAATGATCGGCGGGGCGATGGGTTGCTGATCGCGACCGCGGCGCGGCGTGCGCCCAACCGAATTGGCCACAAGCTTGACTGCTTCCAAATCGCCTGGGCTGGCCGCCGGAAAGCCAGCTTCCAGTATATCTACGCCCAAACGGGCAAGTTGTTGCGCAATATCCAGCTTTTCTTGCGTATTGAGGGTGGCTCCGGGGCTTTGTTCGCCATCGCGCAGGGTTGTGTCGAAGACAACGACGGTGTTGCCTTGGGCAATTTGGCGAGCGTAGGCACGAATGTCGGCAATGGCGAATTGGCTACCATCACCGATTGGCTCGGCGTTGCTATCGCTCTCGTGCGCTTGAGCTTCGCCATTCCTGTTTGTATCCAGCATAATCTTCCTCCCCAAGTTGGTGACTGCTTTCCGCTGTACGCAACGGAAAGCAGTAGTAAAGACTTTAGTCTTTGTCTAATTATAGAAAGACTATTTATAGTAGGACTTACGCAGTTGCCTGGGAACGCCAGCATCCTGTCGGCCTGCCACCAGAGATGGCAACGCTTCCAAGTGCGTAACTCCTATTATAATAGGAGTTACGCACTTGGTCAGATCTGTAGGGTCTCAAAGACCCTACAGATCTCCTGTCAGATTACTCACCTGCGTAACTTCTATAGAGAAAGACTAAAGTCTTTACGACTAAACTCAATTAACCAACGAGGGCAATATCAACCGACGGGCGCATTTCGGCACAGGTGGCTAGCACCTGGTGAATGTTGCTGCCCATGAAATTGTCAAACAATTCTTCATCGACCTGATTATCCTGATCCAGGGCCGTAAAGGCTTGTTGGGACAAAATGTAATCGAAGCGCGACGCCCATTTGCGCGTGCCCAGGCGGGCGGTGGTCGAACAATTGTCAACCATATAGGCCACGCCTTTGTAGTGCATGTACGGATTCAGCGAATCGACCGCTTCAATAATCGACTCGTTGGCGATCTCGGAATAGGGATGGCCCTTTTCCTTTAGCAGATCGACCTGCGCCATCATGGTCGCGATGTAGACACCGGCGGTGATGGGGTTGATCGGCGTCTTGTCGGGCTGGCGTTGGGCGCGCACTCGGGTGCCCACCTGCCACATTTCGGTGCCATCAATTTTGCCCATTGGATAGCGCTTGTGGCGATTGTCGGCTTCGATCACACTGCGGATTTCGTTGCCAGACGCGACCTCGGTGTAAATTTCCATCAGGATTTCAAAGGCCGGATTGTAGGCGGCAGAATAGGCGCGGCGGAAGAGATCCTGGTCCGTATCATTGAGCGATTCGTAGACCGCGACCATGCCCTGCTTGGAGATCATGTGGCTGATCGGGCCGGTAATCGATTCGACCGCATTGGTAAAGGCTGCTTCTTTGGACTCGCCCTGCGCCACAAACCAACGGTAGAGACTTTCCACAATGCCATGAACCGCGCCCAGCAAAATGCCGCGCTCGCCAAAAATGTCCGACTTATATTCAGATTCAAGCGTGGTCTGGAAAGTCCACGGTGACCCCAGCGCCACTGACCAACCCAAGGCATAATCGGTCGCCTTGCCGTTGACATCTTGGTGGATGGCAAAGCTGGAATTGATCCCCGCACCATTGACTTCTTTGCCCTGTTCGTACAAGCGACGCACCGATGGGCCCATGCCTTTGGGACAGACGGCGATCACATTAATATCAGCAGGGAAAGATGCGCCAATGCTCTGCAAATAGCCCAACAGGAAACCGTGCGACAAACCCAGGGTCGCGCCAGGGCGAATGGCGGCGAAAATTTCTTTGTAGCTCTGGGCTTGGGCGGCATCGGCGATCAGGAGCACGATCAAGTCTGATTCGGCAATCACTTCGTACATTTCGCCGAGCGTGCCATTGGCCTTGGTAAAGCCGGCTTTTTCGGCACTGGCCGCCGATTTCGAATCGGCACGCAAACCGACTTTTACGTTAATATCGGTGCCGACCAACGAATCGCGCAGATTTTGCGCCTGGGCCGGTCCTTGTGATGACCAACCCAATACCCCAATTTGCCGGATGCCTGCAAAGGCTTTGGGCAAAAGTGGGAAAAGATGGCGCCCACCGCGGACAACATGCTCATCGGCGTCGCCAATCCGGATCGTTTCTTTTGTAAAAATGTTGGTATTGAAATCCAAATTCATCGGTAGTATTCCTAGGATGCTTAAATAATATTTTGCTAAACCGATAATAATACGACAACGTTACATTTCATCACCTGCTGCTCTGAATTCATTCAGAGCCTGGGATAGGAAACGTGTTTAAACACGTTTGCCGTCGCAGGTGTTGAATGAATTCAACACGAATTTAACGTTGTCGTAATAAACAGAAATCAGCCCGTACCACTGGTCGGCAAAATGGTAGCTCCTTTGGACGAGTCTGCTGCCTGATCTCCTCGATTATCCAGTTGATTTAATGCGCTATTGTACCATACTTATACGCCGCCGGTAGAAAATCGGCGAGCGTCCTCGACACTAACCTGCCCATTGGCCACGGCGCGCCAACCAGAAATGCTGGGCTTGGCGCGATGGGCACCGCCGCGCGCCATGGTCACCGGCCCTGTGCGCACCATCTCCATGATCTCGAAGTTTTCCAAGAGATCGGTCAGGGCATCGACGCGCTCTTGCGAGCCCACGATCTGCACCACCAAGCTTTCCAACGCCACATCGACAATTTCGCCTTTGCAAATGTCAACAATTTGGATAATCTCAGCGCGGTTTTCGCTGGTGGTGTGGACGCGGATCAGCGCCATTTCGCGAATGATGATCGGTCGGTCACTGACGTTTTCCACGCGCGTGACATCGACCACCTTGCGCAATTGTTTGATCACCTGATCCGTCATGTGATCATCGCCATTGACAACAAAAGTCATGCGGCTGATGCCCGGCGTTTCGCTGTGACCGACCTGGAGACTGTCGATATTAAAATTACGCCTGCGCAACAACCCGGCCACCCGATTGAGCACGCCGGGCTTATCGCGCATCCATGCGATGAGTGTATGTTTCATAGTTCATTCCTTGCTGCTGGTGAAAATTCGTGATTTGTGATGTATGTGCGTGACGATAGATAAGCTGGTGATGCATTAGAGTGTAAAGCGAATCGTCTAGTACAGTTGGGCGTAGATACCACGGCAGTTAATCAGGCACGTTACTCGTGTACATCATGGTAAAAATAGGGTACCTTATTTACGCCGGGATCTACTAGTAGACCGCCTGCTGCTGAAGCCACCATGCTAGCCAGCGACGCCCCCTAAAGCCCGCTTCAGCGGGCGTCGCTCTTCTAGCACTGTCCCTTTAGGGCGGTGCGAGCTAGAGTACCAAATTATTTGCTTTACAATGCACCTGGATCACCAGCTCACAAATCACGCGTTACCAACTCGGTTCCACGCCACTAAAACCTTGCATCACGCCGGCCTTAGGACGGCGGATCATCTCGTTGACGGCTTTGCCGGGCGCAATCATCGGGTAGACGTTCACCTCTTCGCGCACCTGGAAATCGATCAGGTAGGGGCCAGGCGTTTGATGGGCCAATTCGAGGGCAGCCACCACTTCTTCGGGTTTGCGCACCACGGCGGCGGGAATACCATAGGCATCGGCCAATTTGACATAATCGGGCGACACAATCGGCGTGCCGACATAGCGCTTCTCGTAGAAGAACTGTTGCCACTGGCGCACCATACCCAAGAAGCCATTGTTGATGATGGCAATTTTGACGGGCAGATTTTCTTGGCGCAACACCGCCAACTCTTGCAACGTCATCTGGAAGCCACCATCGCCCGCCACCGCCCACACCAGGCGATCACGGTGACCCATCTGTGCGCCAATGGCCGCGGGCAACGCAAAGCCCATGGTGCCCAAGCCACCGCTGGTGAGCAACATGCCCGCAAATTCGTGGATAAAATATTGGCATTCCCACATCTGATGTTGACCCACATCGGTCACCACGATGGGTGGCAGATCGGTAGCGCGCTTGGTGGCGTGCCAGAGCTGGCGGATCACAAAGGGCGGGATCAACTGGTCGGTCTCAAAGTTTAAGATATCTGTGTCCACCGTGTCGCCACGCCACTCGTTGATCTCCTGCACCCAAAGCTGATGGCGGCGCGTTTCGATCAAGGGCAGCATGGCTGGCAATGTCTCGCCCAGGTCGCCAATCACCGCCAAAGTCGGCGTAACGTTTTTACCAACCTCGGCTTTATCCAGTTCGAAATGAATGATTTTTGCCTGCTTGGCAAAGCTATCCAGCCGCCCGGTAATGCGGTCATCAAAACGCATGCCCATAGCGATCAGCACATCGCAGGCTTGGATCGCACGGTTGGCATAGGCTTCGCCGTGCATGCCGCCCATACCCAGGCTGAGCGGGTGGGTTTCGGGGATATTGCCCGTGCCCAACAGCGTGGTGATCACCGGGATTTCGGCCTTTTCCACCAATTCCAACAATTCTTTGCTGACGCCTGCCAGATGAATGCCATGACCTGCCAGGATCAACGGGCGCTCGGCGCGATTGATCAATGCGGCGGCTTGGATGATCTCTGCTTTGTCTACGGTGGGCCAGGGTTCAAAGCCGGGCAGATCAACTTCGAAGTCGTAGCGGAAGAGGCCCGTATCATTCTGCACATCTTTGCAAATATCCACGAGTACCACACCGGGGCGCCCTTCACGGGCAATGTAAAAGGCTTCTTTCAAGATCAGGGGAAGTTCATGCACATCGGTGACCAGATAATTGTGTTTCACAATTGGCTGGGTCACCCCTACCACGTCGGACTCTTGAAACGCATCGGTGCCCAACAGGCTGGTCGGCACCTGGCCGGTGATGGCCACCACGGGCACACTATCCATCTGCGCCGTAGCCAAGCCGGTCACCAAATTGGTGGCTCCCGGGCCGCTGGTGGCAATACAGACCCCCACCCTGCCCGTGGCCCGGGCATAGCCATCGGCCATGTGGGCGGCGCACTGTTCATGGCGCACCAACACATGATGGATTTTTTCTTCGGCCTCGTAGCGCGACAGTGCATCATAGGTGGGCAGAATGGCACCACCAGGATGCCCAAAAACGATATTGACGCCCTCCAGATAAAGTGCTTCCCAGACCATCTGCGCGCCCGTCATCTGGCGGGGCTCGCTGTGCTTTGCTGGGGATGCACCAGTGCTTTTGTGTTGCCTCATCTTGCAATCTCCCTTCTATCAGCCAAACAATTTTGCGGGGTATAGCGAAAAAAAAACCCTTCCCGGTTGGGAAGGGTCTACGGTGACCAAAAAGGCACCAAGCGCCTTTACGCCTCTTCTCCAACGAATAATAGCTGCCAGCGGATGCGTACTACAGCCAGAAGCTCGCTAAGAATGACTACAATTACGTTTACGACAACGTTTGCGTTTAAAGCGTTTGCGTTTGAGAAGAGTTCGAAAAGATTCATAAATTCCTGAATTAGGGCACATTGTACAATAGTTATATTGCAGTCTGTACAAGTAGTCTGTTCAAAGTATAACGGAGGTAGAGACGGTTGTCAACTACTGAAAATGTTAATTTGTCACTTATTCAATTTCACCGACTTGTTGTTTCAGCCAAGCTTCAATAAACATATCGATTTCGCCATCGAGTACGGCTGTGGTATTGCTCGTTTCGACATCAGTGCGCAGATCTTTGACCATCTGGTAGGGGTGCAAGACATAGCTGCGGATCTGGCTACCAAAATTAGCATCAACATTTTGGCCGCGGAGGCGCGCCTTTTCGATCAGCAATTTCTCTTGCTCGATTTCGTATAGTCGACCGCGCAATACCTTTAACGCCATTTCACGGTTCTGCCCCTGGCTACGCTCATTTTGCGAGGTGACAACCAGCCCCGTGGGCAGATGGCGGATGCGGACAGCGGTCTGGTTCTTTTGCACGTTTTGGCCCCCCGCGCCGCTGCTCAAGAAGACTTCAATTTCAATATCGGCGGGATTAATCGCAATGTCAATGTCTTCATCAATCACCGGCACCACCTCAACCTTGGCAAAACTTGTGTGACGGCGATTGTTGGAATCAAACGGGCTGAGGCGTACCAGCCGGTGGGTGCCACGCTCAGACTTGAGATAGCCATAGGCAAAGGGACCATCCACCTGAAAGGTCACGCTCTTAATGCCCGCTTCTTCGCCTTCGGTCATATCGGTGATCGCGGTCTTGTATTTGCGCCGTTCTGCCCAGCGCAGATACATGCGCAGCAGGATCTGTGCCCAGTCCTGCGCCTCGGTGCCGCCAGCCCCGGCATGAATGCTGAAGATAGCCGACGAAGCATCATGTTCACCGGCCAGCGCCAGCGCCGTCTCGCGTTCCTGCAACTCGGCCTCGATGGCGGTTGCCTCTTGGCTCAACTCGGTGAGTAGATTGGGATCATCTTCGACCAATTCATGTAATTCATAGGCATCTTGAGCGCGCCGTTGTAGCACATTCCACACTTCGACTGTCTCGCGCAGGCTGCTGGCTTCCTGCATTTTCTTTTGGGCCACCTGCTGATCATCCCAAAAATTCGCTTGTTGGGATTCGGCCTCTAGCGATCTAAAAATATCTTCTTTGCCCGCAATGTCAAAGACGCCCCCGGATGATATCAACCCGTTCCATCAACTGGGAGAGGCGTGTGGCTAATTCACTCATGACATTTCCCTTCTTTCTACTGGCAGTGATTACAATTCCCGACGCATCACTGTAAAAGAATCTCGGTAAATTACGTGATCCGTGGTGCCTATTGCCCTTCGCCCAGCAGTCCATCCACAAAAGCGACTGGATCAAAGAGCGCAAAGTCTTCCAGCCGTTCGCCCGTGCCAATAAAGCGGACTGGCACACCCAACTCGCGTTTGATGCTGAGCACCGCGCCGCCCTTGCTGGTGCCATCCAACTTGGTCAGCACAATGCCAGTGACGCCCGCACTTTCGCCAAAAGCTTTGGCTTGGGAGATGGCATTCTGGCCTGTCGAGGCATCCATTACCAACAGCACTTCGTGGGGCGCACGATGCACTTGTTTACCGGCGACGGCCTTGATCTTTTCCAACTCTTTCATGAGGTTGAATTTGTTCTGCAAACGACCCGCCGTATCGACAATCAACAGGTCGGCTTTGCGGCTTTCCTGGCTGGCACGCATGGCGTCGTAGATCACCGCACCAGGATCCGCACCCGGCGCATGGGCGATCACCTCGACTCCGGCACGTTCGCCCCAGATTTTCAACTGGTCAATTGCCGCCGCACGGAAGGTGTCCGCCGCGCCCAACACAACCTTGCGCCCGCGCCCCTTATACAAGTGGGCCATTTTGCCAATACTGGTGGTCTTGCCCGACCCATTGACCCCTACTACTAGAACGACGGTCAGGATGCGCGGCTCGTCAATATGCAGCGGCGTATCTGCTTGCAGCAGGCGTACCATCTCTTCTTTGAGTGCCAGATAGGCTTTACTCGTCGCTTTAATATTTTCGTTCTGCACACGTTGCCGCGTCTTCTCGACCAATTCTTGCGTAACGGCCATACCGACATCGCCAACGATTAGGGTCTCTTCGAGTTCGTCCCACAGACCATCTGTGATTTCATTTTCTTGAAAAATAGTCGCAATGCGGCTAAAGACCCCGGCGCGTGTTTTTTGCAGACTTGCTTCTAGTTTGAGCTCGTCTGGGGTCTTTTCTTCCTGCTTGCCAAAGAGTTTTCTAAACAATCGCTTTGCTCCTTATAAAATCCTAAACGTCATCGTCAGCTTTGGATGTCTGAAAACAAAGACGCGGGCACACCCGCGTCTTCTGCTAGTCCTATCATTATAGCATGGGTAGATTGGTCTATCCAAGGTGGACGCCATCTGTTCCAATCTTGTACAAACCGCTGTGACCCATTATCGAAAAAAGCGCATCACAATATTCAAAACCACCGACAACACAATGCTCAGCACGATCATCGTGCCAAAGGGGGCATACAGCCGGAAATTGCCGCGCGCCACCGTAAGATCGCCTGGCAGGTGGCCGAGCCCTGGAATGCGTCCGGCAAAGGTGACCAAGAGGCCAATCACCAAAAAGGTGATGCCTAGCCCGATCAAGAGTCGCCCAATCTCAGCCATAATGTGTTGCTCCTATGGGTTAGCCTGCTTTACAAATGGCGCTCTAGCCGCTGTTTTAATACATTGGCTGGCTGTACACCCATCATCTGTTCCACGATCTTGCCCTGCTTAAAAATATAGAGGGCCGGAATCCCCATAATCTGATATTGCTGGGCGGTGCGTGGGTTTTCATCTATATTCAGCTTGCCGATCACGGCGCGGCCTTGATAGTCGTGCGCCAGTTGTTCGACCGTCGGCGCCACCATGCGACAGGGCCCACACCAGGGTGCCCAAAAATCGACGAGTACTGGCTCTGCGCTGTTGATCATGGCGGCAAAGTTGGCGTCGGTCAACGTGACTGGCTTATTGCCACTCGTGTTTGCTATGGGGGTGGCTGCCGGCGCCGGTTGTGGGCGCGTTCCGCCTTCTACCAAATAGCGCAGCCAAGCATCGACGTGCTGTGGCTGCAAATTTCCGGCGACCTTACCTTCGACTACTTTGGCTTTGATAAAGACTAGGGCGGGCGTCTGCTGAATTTGATAGCGTTCGACCAATGCCCGTTCTGTACTGGCATTGATTTTGGCAATCAACAACTTGCCCACATATTGGCTTGCTGCTTGCGTCAATTGTGTCTCAATCGCCGCATCGAGTGACGTTTGGGAGTGCCAAAAAATTAGGACCAAGGGAAAGCCCGTTTGTAAAACACGATCGATGCTTTGCTCGTTCGTGTGGATAATCGTATCGATTTTCATTTGTTTCGCCTATCTCGGTCTGCAATTTATACCCCGCAGCAGCACGCGTAAAAATATACTTAGGCGCTTGCAAAGAAATAAGGATCCAGCGCTTGCCAAACAAAATCATGCGTAGGGGCGGCTTGCAGCCGCCCGTTCTCAGCGAGCCAAACGCGGGGCGGCTGCAAGCCGCCCCTACTG
>DAOTTR010000677.1:0-3508 GCA_034437715.1 Caldilineaceae bacterium | reverse complement strand
GGTTGAAATGAGCCGATTTCGGCAAAGTCGAGCAAAATTCGGTAAAACCATGCTTATTCTGCATCATTCCTTGAATGCACTTCCCTTTTGCTCACCAATACATGTGGGTAAAGCTAAGACGCCCGGCTACGGGCAATCGGCTTGGTATGGGCAGCCAACTTGCGCAGCGGAATTCCAGTTGCAGTCATGTGGCCTCCTTCTTGTTGCGATTTTGCAGCCAATCGACAAATAACAGCAGGCTAAAGGCAATGCCCACCATCACAATCGAGATGGCGCTGGCCCCCAGGCGATTTTCCGATTCGACCTCACCCAGCACATAGACGGCGGCGGTTTGCGAACGCAATGGAATATTGCCGGCAACGATCACAATCGCGCCAAACTCGCCAATCGCCCGCGCAAAACTTAGCAGCGCGCCGCTGGCGAGGGGCAGCAGGAGGGGGGGCAAGATAATGCGCCGAAAGATGGTTGCCGCGCTGGCCCCCAGGCTAGCAGCCGCATCTTCTTGGCTGCGATCCAGGCCAGCGAGCACCGGCTCGACCGCACGCACGACAAAGGGAAAGGTGACAAAGAGCAGCGCCAAAATAATCCCCGGCGGCGCAAAGATGATCTGCCAGCCCCATTGCGCTTTCAACCAGCCCCCCAATGCTTGTTGCGGCCCATAGAGCGCTACCAACATGACACCGGTTACTAGTGTGGGAATGGCTAGCGGTAGATCGACCACGGCGTTGAGCAAGGCATGGCCGCGAAAGCTGTAGCGAACGAGCACATAGGCAGTCATTGTGCCCATAATCGCATTGATCACCGTCATCACGGCGGCGGTCCATAGGGTTAATTTGAGGGCATGCCAAGCCATTGGCAATGTCACTTGTCGCCATAGTTCATCTACGCCCCCGCGTAGACCATCGCGAAAGATGACCACCAGCGGGATCACCAGCATTACGACCAAATAGGTCATGGCGACACTGCGCACGCTCCAGGAACTCCAGGGGATGCGAGCGCGACTAACAGGTCGATTGGATTTGGGCAGGGCAGTGGCAGTCATAGGCGATTCACCAAAATGGGTTTGAAAGTAGAGACGCAAAATTTTGCGTCTCTACCTGATTTTTACTGCGCTGGCGTTTGCGCTTGCTCTACAGCCTTGGTAAAGATACCATCTGTTTCCCCAAAAAAGAGCGGAGTCGCAGCAGCCCAACCGTCAAAGTAGTCAATGGTAAATTGATCTGCCAGCGCGGGGTATTGTGCAGCCGTTGCCGCGGCCACTTCCGGATCAACTGAGCGTAGACCATATTGGGCAAAAATTTCTTGCGCTTCCTTGGTCAACAGAAAAGCCACAAAAGCCTCGGCCACCGCGCGCGTGCCATGTTGGTCAACATAGGTATCCACGACTGCAACCGGATTCTCGATCAGAATCGAGGAACGCGGCAGCACGAAGTCATAATCCTGTCCACCCTTCTGCGCGACCAACACTTCGTTTTCATAGGTGATGGCCACATCGCCCACACCCTGCTCAAAATTGGTAATACTTTCGCGGGCACCCTTGTCCATCACTGTCACATTGCGCAACACATTCAGTAGAAATTCCTGGGCCGCAGCCTCGTCATCCTGGGCCACGCCATCGACAAAGCCCCGCTTGGCCGCGCCATAGAGCGAAAGAATATTCCACATGGCACCACCGCTGGTCTTGGGATTGGGTGTCAAGACTTCTAAATCTGCCTGCGCCAGATCAGCCCAATCGGTAATGCCTTTGGGATTGCCACTGCGCACCGCAAAAGCCACAACCGATGTACTGACCATGCCTTTGGTCGGGCCGCTCTTCCAATCATGGGTGATCAAACCGGCATTGACAATGCGTGTGACATCGGCCTCAAGCGAGAGCGCCACAACGTCAGCCTCAAAGCCCTCGACAACCGCGCGCGATTGAGCGCCCGACCCCAGATAAGACTCTTCAAAAGTCACATCTTGGCCCGTTTGTTCTTTCCACTGGGCCTGGAAGATCGGAATCAATTCGGCATAGGCTTCGCGCGGGGTGGTATAGCCGCCTAAGGTCAGGGTAACCGCGCCGGCTGACGCGCTATCGGCAGCCGCAGGTTCGGGGCTGCTCGTACCGGCTGGCACACAGGCTGCCAAAAGGCCAATCACAACAACCAGCACAATATATTTGGTCAATTTTCGGATCATCAGATTCTCTCCCTGTATGGTCATTATTGTTTGTATCAAGACTTTTCTACGCTCACACAATTTCCTTGCGCACCATAACGCGACTAGATGGCGAAGTGCGCAACACATTGTTTCCACCGCGCATAGGCGTACGCACAATCAAGATTGGACAGTTGTTGATGGTACGCACCAAATTGCCAACCAACCCACTTAAGACGACTTTGCCATCTACATCGGGCAAGGGCGCACCCAAGACCAAGAGATCGTGCCCACCGGCCTGAATTTCGCTCAGAATTTCATCGCGCGCCCGGCCCACACGCACAACCTTCGTCGCCGGCACCCCGATCACATCCAGCGTTTGCACACCTTTGCCCAAGAACCGATGCACGCGCTCCTGCGTTTCCGGCGTATCTTGGGCTTCGGAGAGCACCGTGAGCAACTTAGCCGTCGCCCCTAGATGACGCACCAAGCGCCCAGTGAATAGCACATCTTCTTTGCCCGGTTCGCCACTGGCCACACAGATCAAAGCGCGCTGGGGTGTGGATTGCGAACAAGGCACCAGCAAGAAGTGGTGCTCGCCGGTTTGCAGGATTTGTTCGGCCAAGGCCACACTGCCCGCGCTGCCCATGCCCAGCACCACCAGATCATAGGAGTTGCGTTCCACTTCTTGGCCAATCGCTTCTGCCGCGGGCAGGTTGCTACTGCGCGTTTCCAACGCCGCTGGCCCGCTGCCCATCTGTTCTTTGCCTTCTTGTAAATGACGTTGCAGCACTTCACCCGTCAAGCCATAGCCAAACAGGGTGACCCGTGCATGGGCCAACTTGGCAATCTGGCTGGCAACGACAAACGCGGCCAAGGCCGGTGGTGCACCATCGGTGGGCAACAGAAAGCGCAACCCGGGATGGGTAAGCGCATGAATACGATTGATGCTGACCCAAACCGCTTGGCCGGGCCACAAGGGATAATGCCCAACCTGATCCTGGGTACGGGTGGCTTCGACACTGAGCGCGTGGCTGCCATAGGCTACCGGCGGCGCAATCGCGCGCACCCCTGGAATGGGCGGCAAGTTCAGACGCAAGCGTTCGAAGGAACCGGCAAAGGTGATCTCTTCGACCGTACCTTGCCCCAAGGGTTGGCAAGTTAATGCCTCGGCAGATGGGGCCAACACCACATCTTCGGGCCGGAAGAGCACTTGCACGCGCTGCGCAGCATCGACAGACCCCGGCTCATGTTGCAGCGGGAAATGATGCGGGCCGACTTGGACACCCGTACGCGTTGCCTGCCCGACCAGCAAATTGGCTGTGCCCAAAAAGGTGGCGACAAATTCGGTTTGCGGCTGTTGATAGAGCAC
>DAOTTR010000676.1:0-1554 GCA_034437715.1 Caldilineaceae bacterium | reverse complement strand
AGCGTAGACAGTAATGCGCGTTAGCATACGTCCTACTAAGATTGCTTGAGACTTTCTTTGGAGCGTTTGTATGGCAAAGCTGCGTTTGGTCGATGACAACGACATCCTGCAGATCTTTGACATTTCACAGGGTGGGATCTTTGGGCGCGATCCGGATGCTCAGTTCATCGTTGACCATCCAACGGTATCCCGCCGGCATGTCGAGTTTTGCGTGCGCCAAGGTGAGATTGAGATTCAAGATCTGACGAGCGCAAACGGCACTTTGCTAAATGGTCGAGCGCTTGATTGTCGTCCTTACCAGTTGGAACACGGAGACCAGTTGCAATTCGGTGCCTTGATCGCAAGTTTCCACGCCGCCGGTGCTGAAACTGACCCCACGCTACAAAGGCGACCAGGTGCGAAAGGCTCACGCGCGTTGACTGTCACCGGTAATGCACTGGAATATCAGATGCGGCTGGGTCGATTGGCGCAGCGGCGCATGCTGGTTGATCGGCCACCCGAGATCCTTGGATACGAACTCGGCCATTTGTTTTTGCCCGCATTGGGTGTGGGCGGCGATTTCATTTTTTGGGGACGCGCAGCAGACGGTCGTCATGCCTTGGTCATCGGCGATGTGTGCGGCAAGGGCGTTGCGGCAGCTTTGTACATGGCCTACGTATGCGGGTTGCTGGCCGAAATCGTACCGACTTCCCGTAGCGCAGTATCCATTTTGGAGCGCGCCAATCGAAACCTGCACCCGATTATGGAACCGGGCATGTTTGTTACCGCATTCGCACTGCTGTTAGACCCCCTGCAGCATCAACTTGAATTGGCCTGTGCGGGGCATGAACCGGCACTACTAAAACGATCTAGCGGCATTGTTTCAGATATATCGATCGGAGCGGGATTAGCTTTAGGACACAGCGCTGAGGCGGATATTGGTGGGACCAACATTCACCTGGACGTGGGCGAGGTGGTTGTTTTGTTTACCGACGGTGTTGACGAGGCACAAAACACCGAACAAGAATCATTCGGGCGATGGCGCATAGCAGATATCCTCGCTCATTGCGCAGGGGCCATCGATGCAGCCCGTCGATTGCAATCAGCGGTTAACCGGCACGCCACCGGATCGCGCCAACACGACGACATCACCGTCGTCACGCTGGAACGGGCCAAGTAGCGGTGTGACTGGGCACTGGGCGGCGGACTCCACGCAACGGGCTCGGCACCATCCACTGATCCACACTACGCTTTTGCATGAATACGAAGACGTCCTGAACCGCCAAACGCTGTTCATCAAATGCCGACTCAATGCCGGCGAGCGGTCAGAGCGGCTTGATATCTTTCTGGCAGGGTGTCGATGGACGCGCATCTATTACAGATGGCTTCCAAACCTTCCTGACGAGGGTGGTAACCACCGTATCGAACTCGCGGGTTGCCGGTGGCACAACCCACGTTGTGACTAGTGTGGGCGCCGGCCCGAACATGTAGCAATTTGGCCGGTTTGAAATTGCGGACAGGATTTGGCCCGTTTTGAGCTGGTGGAGTTGCATCGGGGGTGGGCTTGGCGCAGCT
>DAOTTR010000675.1:0-13560 GCA_034437715.1 Caldilineaceae bacterium | reverse complement strand
CGGGGGCGCGAAGGCGACAGTGTCATCATTGGCTACGATCGTCGCTTCCTCAGCGACACGGCTGCGCAAGTCGCCGCCGAGGTCTTTGCCGGCAATAACATTCCGGTCAAGTTACAGCCGGGCGATACACCTACACCATTGATCACCTATGCCACGGCCAAAGAACAAGCCGCCTACGGCCTCATGTTCACCGCCAGCCACAATCCGTCACAATGGAACGGCTTGAAAGTCTTTGCGACCGATGGCTCATTGCCTCTCGATGAGCAGACCAAAGCGATTGAAAATGAAGCGAACGCGCTGACACCCGCCCAAGTCGTCAAAACCGAGCTGGACATTGCGCGGCGTAGCGGCATGTTGCGCGATGTCGATTACACCAACGCCTATGTCGATGCTGTCGAAAGACTGATTGATCTGCAAGTCATTCGCGAAGCCGGATTGCGTGTGGTGCTCGACGCCATGCATGGGGTCGGTCAGGTGACGCTGGGCATTATTCTCACCGAGGCCCGCTGTCGCGTTGATACGATCCACGCGCGCCATGATCCACTCTTTGGTGGCCGCAATCCTGCGCCCGACCCCAAAGAACTGGCGCAACTGATTGCGCTGGTGCAAGAAGGCGGCTATCACCTAGGCCTAGCCATGGATGGCGACGCTGATCGCATTGCCATTATTGACAATACCGGCGTATATATTACGACCAATGAACTACTGTTGTTGGTCTACTACTATCTACACGAAGTACGCGGCGAACGCGGGGGCGTCACGCGCAACCTGGCGACGACACACCTACTGGATCGGCTGGCCGCGCACTTTGGCGAACCCTTTTACGAAGTGCCAGTGGGGTTTAAACACATTGGGGCCAGTATGAAAGCGCACAATGTCTTGCTGGCGGGTGAAAGCAGTGGTGGCCTGACCATTCGCGGCCATATTTTGGGCAAGGATGGCATTTTTGCCTGTGCGCTAGTCGTCGAGATGATTGCGCGCACGGGCCGCACCGTGGCAGAAATGCTGAACGAGATCCACGCGCACATTGGCACCTTGGTGAGCCGTGAGGTCAACCTACCAGCAACCTCGGAAATGAAAGTACTCGTGCCGCGTAAATTGGCGGCCACCCCGTTGGATAACATTGCTGGCTACCGGGTGCAACGAGTCTCCGATCAAGACGGCATCAAATTTTATCTAGAGAATGATAACTGGTTGCTCCTACGCTTCTCGGGCACAGAACCGTTGCTGCGCATCTTCACCGAGGCCGATACACCAGAAAAGGCCGAAGCGTTGATCGCTTGGGCCAAAGGGTTGATCGCACTATAGCGCTGCACCAACCATCCGTATCATAATGTAGCCGTAACTATTACGACAACGTTAAATTGGTGTTGAATTCATTCAGAGCAGCAGGTGATGAAATGTAACGTTGGCGTACTATTCACCCCTCCCACACCCCTACCCTTTACCCACATCTTTGGGTACCAAGGAGGGTGAACGTGCCGGAGACGGCCCTGCGGCTTGATGCCACTACGCTCTGTTTTTGGGCCGTCCCCGGCACGCCTTCCCTACGGCCAACTTGTGGGTAAAGATTAGCCTAATCTGGAGAAGGGGTGACCTGAATCGTACGCCAACGTTAAATTCGTGTTGAATGAATTCAACACCTGCGACGGGAAACGTGTTTAAACACGTTTCCCGTCGCAGGCTCTGAATTCATGCAGAGCAGCAGGTGATGAAATTTAACCTTGGCGTACTCGTTACATTTAGCCAAGAAAATGAAGCCATTATGCAACAGCAATTAGCCGACGCGCTACAAGCGATTTATGGTGCGGGCGCAGCAGCCCAATACCCGCGCTACACGGCGGCCCTAGCCGCCTATCGCACCCACTTTGGAACCGCGGGGCCGCTATCGATCTTCCGCGCGCCCGGGCGCGTCAACTTGATCGGCGAACACACCGACTATAATCATGGCTTTGTCATGCCCGCGGCGATTGATAAGGATGTGCTGCTGCTGGTCCGCCCGCGCCCCGATCGCGAGGTGCATCTGGCCAATCTCGAAACGCAATTTACGCCAGTCACCTTTGCGATCAGCGCGGCCATTCCGTCGGCACCGCCCGGGGACTGGAGCAACTATATCCGCGGCGCAGCCCAGACCTTGACCCAGATTATGGGTCACCCCGCGCCGGGCGTAGATGCACTGGTGGTGGGGAAACCGCCCTTTGGCGTGCCGCGCGGCGCGGGGCTTAGTTCGTCCTCGGCTTTTACCGTGGCCGCGGCAGTGGCGTTGGCCGGGTTGAGCGGATGGCAGACCAATGGCTCCGCCTTTGCCCAGCTCTGCTCGGATGCCGAATGGTATGTCGGAACCCGCGGCGGCATTATGGATCAATTTGTCTCGCTCTTTAGCCAGCGCGAGCATGCCCTTTTTCTAGATTGCCGCCCAGATGCCGCTGGCGAATATCACTATCAGACCATTCCCTTGCCCGCCGCATATCGTTTGCTCGTCGTGGACAGTGGCGTGCATCATGGCAATGTGCGCGGCGAATTCAATCAACGCGTGGCAGCGTGTCGGGCCGGGGTGCGTTTGTTACAACAAAGCTACCCCGGCATCACCCACCTACGCGACGTCCACCAAGTGGATTGGCAGGAACTTGAAGCGGCATTGCCCGAAACCGTTACGACGCAAGCGCTCCACGCGCAAGGCATCGACTTGGGCGAAATCCCCGGCCTGGATCGCCAAGCTCCCTTGCGCGTGCGCGCCTGTTGCCGTCATGTCTGGAGCGAAAATCATCGCGTCGAGGCGGCACTCATCGCCATGCAACAAAATAAGATTGACGAGTTGGGGTATCTGCTCACCGCCGCGCATAACAGTGCGCGCGATGACTATGCGATCAGTTGCCCAGAATTGGAAACGCTGATCCGCAGTGCAGGCGAAGTGGATGGCGTTGCCGGGGCGCGCTTGACGGGTGCCGGTTGGGGCGGCTGCATGGTCGCCTTGGTGCATGAAACCGCCGTCGCCGAGTTTGAACGCCATGTGCCACAAAGGTTCCAAACCCAGTTTGGCCGCAGCCCGGCCATTTTCCCTTGCCAGGCCGGGCCAGGGGCCGGTCATGTGATCACCATCGATGATGGCCTACCAGTCTAGTAGATCCCGGCGTAAATAAGGTACCCTATTTTTACCATGATGTACACGAGTAACGTGCCTGATTAACGGCCGTGGTATCTACGCCCAACTGTACTAGCGTCTTGTCAAGCGTGATTTGATCGGTAGTAAAGACTTCAGTCTTTTTCTGCTCCGGCAAAAGACTAAAGTCTTTACTACGATTTTATCCATCATTTTAGCCTTGACATCACACTAGCGGAAAGTTGCGTAACTATGCGGGTTGTCGGTATTATGAGTGGCACATCAGTCGATGGCATCGATGTGGCCGTGGCAGACATTCGGGGCACCCCAACCCAAGCCACGCTGACGATTGAGCAGCTTGCCTTTATGATAGTGCCCTGGGAGCCAACCAATCGCCGGCGCATTTTTGCCCTGTTTGAGCAAGCGGTCGCCGCCGCCGAGTTTTGCCGGGCCAATTTCATGTTGGCCGAAGCCTTTGCCCAAGCCGTCCAGCACGTGTTGCATGAAACCAAGATTGCACCGAACAGCATCGATCTCATCGGCAGCCACGGCCAGACGATCTGGCATGATGTCACCCAGGGCCAGGTGAGCAGCACACTGCAACTGGGCGATCCGTCGGTGATTGCCGTGCGCACGGGTGTGACGACGGTGGGCAATTTTCGGGTGGCCGATGTGGCGGCCCAGGGGCAGGGTGCGCCACTGGTCTCGACCTTTGACTGGTACCTGTTACGCCCAGGGAATACACTCAACGGCGTGGCGGGCGGCTGGCGAGCCGTGCAAAACATTGGCGGCATTGGCAATGTCACCTTTTTGCCGCCGCTGGGCAATGACCAAGCGCCACTAGCTTTTGATACAGGTCCCGGCAACGCGTTGATCGACTGGGCGGCGCAACAGGCGACCAACGGCCAGTGGGCCTATGACCAAGATGGTGGGTTGGCCCAACAGGGACAAGTTTCCAATCCGCTCCTGGCACGCTGGTTGGCGCTTCCCTACTTTCGACAACTTCCCCCCAAAACAACGGGACGTGAATTATTTAGCAGCCAACTGGTGGCGCAATGGTGGGCAGAGGCTAAGGCAGCCGGGTTGACGGCAACGGATTTTGTCGCCACGATGACCGAGTTGACAGCCGCGAGCATCGCCACCGCGTACAAGCAGTTTGCGCCAGGCCCAGTCGCGCAGGTGTTGGTAGGCGGGGGTGGCGCACGCAACCCCCAGTTGTTACGCCGTTTGGCGTTCCATCTTCAGCAACAATTGGGAGCCGGGGTGGCGCTTTGCACCCACACGGCTTTCGGCATTGATGATAAGGCAAAAGAGGCGTTGGCCTTTGCGCTGCTGGCCTATCTCGCCATGCATGGCTGGCCGGGCAATGTGCCGGCCTGTACAGGGGCCACTAGCCAGCAAATCCTAGGACAGATTGCTCCTGGCAACAATTACACAAGGCTTTTGCGACAGCAGATCCAGGTATACTGAACAGCGTCCTATTATGTGCTGTGCGGAGTATAGACGAGCAACATGGGGCAAGCCTGTGACATAACATCAACCTTTGTAGCAGGAATAGCAGGGACAAAGCGATGGAAATGGATACTGATAGCCAGGGTAGTGCGCGCTATGTTTTGGGGATCGACGGTGGTGGCACCAAAACAGCGTGTGTCATTTTGGACAATCGAAAAAATGTAATCGGTCAAGGGCGCGCCGCATCGAGCAACCGCAACAGTGTGGGTGACGAAGTCGCGCGTGCCAACCTCACACGCGCGATCCAAGATGCGTTGGCCGCAGCCAATCTCCAGACCAGCGATATTCAGGCGGTGTGCGCCGGCATGGCTGGGGTGGATCGGCCAGCAGAACGTTCGATGCTGCAGGGTTGGTTTATAGAATTATTTCCTGCCATTCCCACGCTCATTCATAATGATGCTTTAATTGCCCTGGCCTCTGGCACAGGCGGTGATCTCTACGGCGTCGTCGTCATCAGTGGCACCGGCATGATCGTCTATGGCATTGACGGCAGCGGGCAGACGCGGCGCGCGGGCGGTTGGGGGCCGCTCTTTGGCGACAAAGGCAGCAGCTATGCAATTGGCTCCGCTGCGCTGGCCGCGATTGCCCAAACGGTGGATGGGATGGGGCCAACGACCACGCTAGAGGGGGCCCTGCTCGATTATTTGGATCTGAACATGCCCCAAGCCTTGATTGCTTGGGCCTACAGCGACCTTTCCTGGGCGCGCATTGCCGAGTTGGGGCCGCTGGTCGTCGAGTGCGCGCAACAAGGCGATCCGGTTGCACGCGCAATTATCGAAGCGGCGGCAGTGGATCTCGCGGCGACAGTCGAGCATGTGGTGCGCAATCTCAATTTATTAAACGAACCCATCGCAATTGTCCTCTCTGGCGGCAATCTATTGCCCGGTTTTTTCAGTGGCCTTGTTTCCCAGCATTTACATAGCCTCATCCCCAAAGCCCAGTTAGTGCGCCCCAATATTACGCCAGCGGTCGGTGCGGCGCTATTGGCCTTCAATCACTTGCAGAAAGGGCAACCAGATGAGCCTGCTGCCCGGTGAGCATACTTCGTTGCCAACAACTACCGCGCAACGTACTTCGTTGCAGCCGCCGACCGAAGAGCGCAACCCACTGAGCACCCATTTCGACAGCCTCTCCACCTTGGCCATGTTGCGGCTGATGAATCAGTTGGACGCGACCGTTGCCACTGTGATCGCCGAAGCGCTCCCCGCCATCGCACAAGCAACAGAGCAAATCACCGCAACCCTCGCGGCGGGCGGGCGGCTCTTCTACCAGGGCGCGGGTACCAGTGGCCGGCTGGCCGTGCTTGATGCGGTGGAACTCATCCCGACCTTTAACATTCCACGCGGCATGGTGATTGGCCTGATTGCCGGTGGCGACGCGGCCATGCTGCGTTCGGCGGAAGGCGCGGAAGATGACGCCGACCAGGGCAAGCGCGATTTACAGACGCACAACTTCGGCGCGCAGGACATGCTGATCGGCGTAGCGGCCAGTGGACGCACGCCCTATGTTTTGGGTGGCCTGGCCTATGCCAACGCATTGGGCGCGCCCACCGTCGCCGTAGCCTGCAACGCAGATTCAGCCATGGCGGACATTGCTAAGCTCACCATTGAACTTGCCACGGGGCCGGAAGTGCTCACGGGCAGCACCCGTCTGCGTGCCGGCACGGCGACCAAATTGGTGCTCAACATGCTGAGTACCTGTGCCATGGTGAAACTCGGCAAAGCGTACGGCAACCTGATGGTCGATGTGCAGCCAACCAATGCCAAGTTGCGCCAACGTGCCATGCGGATTGTCAGTGAAATCACTAGTGTGGACATAGCAGATGCCGAAGCCTTGTTGCAAGCCGCGGATTGGCAAGTGAAAACGGCTGTCGTCATGGGGTTGGCCGGGGTTGACGCGGCAGCGGCCAGCCAGCGCTTGCAAGCAAGCAATGGCCATGTGCGCGCCGCGATTCAGGTAGTGTAATCAGCGCTTCCCAAACTTGGTAAAACAAGAACGTAGTGAGTACACTGTTCATCAGAACTTATACACTAGCCAGACCTGTAACTATTACGCCAACGTCAAACTTCATCACCTGCTGCTCTGAATGAATGCAGAGCCTGCGACGCGAAACGTGTTTAAACACGTTTCGCGTCGCAGGTGTTGAATTCATTCAACACAAATTTAACGTTGTCGTACTATTCAGGCCAATCACATTCACCACCGGGAGCGCCGCCAGGATCGGGAGCCCCCTGGGCGCGTTCCCGGCTGAAGCGTTACCCAGACCTTTAGGGTCTGGCAGACCCTAAAGGTCGCTGGTGGCGTGATCCATTTGGCGTACGGCCTAACCGTATAGATTCTCATCGTTTATCAGGTTGTCAAGGCGCAAAACCAGCAAGAGTACATTGCGCCGCAAAGTATCTTCTATGCGCGCGCGGGAAGCACACATAGGCCGACCACAAATTTTTAGGGACATAGGCATGACCACAAATTTTTTTACCAAGTTGGAAAACGCGGTCGAACGCAACCAAAGCCTGCTCTGCGTGGGGCTAGATCCAACGGTGGCGCACCTACCCGCGCGCCATGTGCCGAGCAATAGCGATGTGATGGCCGGCTTGTTGGCCTGGAACCAGGCAATCATCGAGGCGACCGTTGATTTGGTCTGTGTCTATAAACCGAATATCGCTTTTTATGAAGCGTTGGGCGCACCGGGCATGGCATTGCTGCGCCAGACCTTGGCACTGATTCCAAAAGAGATTCCCGTATTGCTCGATGCCAAGCGTGGCGATGTGGGTACCACCGCTACCGCCTATGCCCAAGCCTGTTTTGACGAGTTGGGCGTTGATGCTGTCACCCTGAGCCCCTACCTGGGCCGCGATAGTATTGAGCCTTTTGCCCGTTATGCGGACAAAGGGCTTTTTGTGCTTTGCCACACCTCCAATCCCAGCGCCGATGCGGTGCAACATCTGGAAATTAGTGATTGGCGCACGCTGGATCGCGAGAGTAACCAGCCGCTCTATATGCATGTGGCGCGCGCCGCAATCACCTGGTCGCCCAACGTGGGCTTGGTGGTGGGCGCGACCTATCCCGAAGTCTTTGCCAGCGTGCGCGCGGCGGCCCCGGACTGTTGGTTCCTTGTCCCCGGCATTGGCGCGCAGGGTGGGGATCTAGCGAATACCCTGGCGACCGGTCTGCGCGCCGATGGCAAAGGATTGATCATCAGTGCCAGCCGCGGCATCGCCCTGGCCGGTGACTATCGCGCCGCCGCACAAGCCTTGCGCGCTGAAATCAATCAACATCGCCAAGCCACGTGCGTGGCCGCGCCAACCCCCAAAACCCAGAACCTGGACGCCTTAATCACGGGTCTGGCCGATCTGGGTGCTGTCAAATTTGGCAATTTCACGCTTGCCAGCGGTCTGCAATCGCCGGTCTATATTGATTTGCGGCTATTGGTAAGTCAGCCAAAATTGCTGGCCCAGGCGGCGGATGCCTATGCCGCGCTATTAGCCGATCTGCCCTGTGAGCGCATTGCCGGTGTGCCCTATGCGGCATTGCCGATTGGCACAGCGGTGGCGCTGGTGGCGGACAAGCCGCTTATCTATCCGCGTAAAGAGGCCAAAGCACATGGGCTGGGTAAGGATGTCGAAGGCACCTGGCACACGGGCGAACGCGTCGTCGTGATTGAGGATCTGATCACCAAGGGCGGCAGCACCCTGCAAACAGTCGAACGGTTGCGCGCGCTGGGTCTGCAAGTGGCGCATGTGATCGTGTTGATTGATCGCGAACAAGGGGGCGTGGCTAATTTGGCGGCGGCAGGTGTCACAGCGCACTGTGTTTTTACCGTCAGTGCAATGTTAGAGACGCTGGTGCAAACGGGCAAACTAGCGGAAACCAAGCGGCAAGAGGTGTTACAGTTTATTCGGAATAGTTAAAGAGATTATGCCGATTTGTTCTTTGGGCGACAAAACAAACAGGGTGTGGTGGTTCTGGTAGGTGCGGTTTGTAACCGCACAAAGCTGGCTCCACCCTGATTGTGCGGTTACAAACCGCACCTACGCATTCACAAAATTAAATCGGAATAAGGTCTAATTTTGGCAGCAACCAACCCGCAATCTCAAAAACTTGGAGCACAAGGCAGATGAGCACAAATGGCAGCTACGATGCAGGCTTTCCGCGTGATTGGGCGCGCGATGTCGTCCGTTATCCTGATCCCGCGGTAGAAATTGTTGACCCACGCTTTGGCTGCTATCACATTGGCAGCGCGGCGCTGGAACGAATTTGCACGGGCATGCGCTGGGCCGAGGGACCGGTCTGGTTTGGCGACGGGCGCTACCTGCTGTGGAGTGATATTCCCAATAATCGGATTATGCGCTGGAGTGAAGAAAGCGGCGCGGTGAGCGTCTTTCGCACACCCTCTAACTATTGCAACGGCAACACGCGCGACCGCCAGGGTCGGTTGATCACCTGTGAGCATGGCGCCCGCCGCGTGACGCGCACCGAGCAGGATGGGACGATCACCGTGCTCATCGATCACTACCAGGGTAAGCGGCTCAACGCGCCCAACGATGTCGTCGTCCACGCCGACGGCTCGATCTGGTTCACCGATCCCGG
This sequence comes from Caldilineaceae bacterium, assembly GCA_034437715.1. Lineage (GTDB taxonomy): Bacteria > Chloroflexota > Anaerolineae > Caldilineales > Caldilineaceae > JAHBVH01. Next base: position 4,358 of record DAOTTR010000675.1, on the reverse strand, counting down.
CTATGGCATTATGATGAACTATGAAGGCTACAAAGCCGAGTATGAGCTGCCGACCAATGTCTACCGCCTCGATCCAGAGCGTGGCGATGTCACCGTTGTTGTCGATGACTTTGTGCGTCCCAATGGCCTATGCTTTGCGCCGGATTGGAGCAAGTTATATATTGTCGATACAGGTTCCAGCCATAATCTGGGCGGGCCGAGCCATATTCGCGTCTTTGATGTGGCCGATGGCAAATTGAGCAATGGCCGCGTCTTTATAGATATGCGCCCGGGCACGTCGGATGGCATCCGCGCCGACATGGACGGCAACATTTGGGCTTCGGCGGGCTGGGCCGGTCCAGGCTTTGACGGTGTCCACTGCTACGCGCCGGATGGCGATCTGATCGGCAAAATTCACTTGCCCGAAGTGTGCGCCAACCTTTGCTTTGGCGGCGCACGCAAAAATCGTCTTTTCATGGCGACCAGCCAGTCGATCTACGCCATCTATGTCGAAACCACAGGAGCCCAGTGGCCGTAAACCACGCTTTCGCTTATGCCTTCACTTAAAGCTCAACTTAGCGCCATTGTCAGTGACGCCTTTGTGGCGGGCGGCTATGATCCGCTCTACGGCGAGGTCACGCTGTCGAACCGGCCCGATCTTGCCCAATTTCAATGCAACGGCGCGTTAGCCGCGGCCAAGCGCTATGGCAAACCGCCGCGCCAGATTGGTGAGGAAGTCGCCAATCGACTCAAGGAACTAGCCTGCTTTCAAACCGTTGGGTTGGCTGGCCCTGGCTTTATCAACCTGAGCGTGACCGATGAATTCTTGATCGCGCAAGCCAGCCAAGTGGCGGCTGATCCACGGCGCGGCTGTGCGCTAACAGACACGCCGCAACAGATTATCGTTGATTATGGCGGGGCCAATGTGGCAAAGCCCATGCACGTTGGGCATCTGCGCGCCGCCATCATCGGCGAAAGCATCAAACGCCTGACGGGTTTCGTGGGCCACCATGTGTTGGGCGATGTGCATCTGGGCGATTGGGGCTTGCCCATGGGCCAGATCATCGCCGAGTTGGCCGAACGTCATCCCGCTTGGCCCTATTTCGATGTGGCATCCAGTGGACCCTATCCCGCCACGTCGCCGGTGACGATCAATGATCTGGAAGAGATCTATCCGACGGCCAGCCAACGCACCAAGGCGGACGCTGAATTTGCCCAGCGCGCGCGCCAAGCCACCAATGAGTTGCAACGGGGGCGGCCCGGCTATCGGGCGCTGTGGGAGCACTTTGTCGCCGTCTCGGTGGCCGAGTTGCAGCGCGACTATGGGGACATCAACGTCCACTTTGATCTGTGGCTGGGCGAAAGTGATACGCAACCGTTATTGGCGACGCTGGTTGAAGAGCTACGCAGTGCGAGCTTTGCCCAGGAAAGTGATGGCGCGCTGATCATTGATGTGATGGAGCCCGATGAGAAACGCGAGATTCCGCCGCTGATCCTCACCAAGTCGGATGGGGCCGTGTTGTATGGCACAACCGATTTAGCCACGATCCAGCAGCGCGTCCAAGATCTACACGCGCAGACGATGCTCTATGTGGTTGATAATCGGCAGGCGTTGCATTTTGAACAAGTCTTTCGCAGCGCCTACAAGACCGGGATCGCGCCGGCGACGGTAGGATTGGAGCATCTCGGCTTTGGCACCATGAATGGCAAGGATGGCAAGCCCTTTAAGACGCGCACCGGCGGCGTCATGAAGCTGCGCAGCTTGATCGAGATGATTACGGACAAGGCGCGCGAGCGGCTGGAAGAGGTGAAGGCGGCGCAAGATTATCCGCCCGCCGAAAAGGAAGCGATTGCGCGCCTGGTGGGTATCGCCACACTGAAATTCGCCGATCTCTCGAATCAGCGCACAGGCGACTATGTTTTCGATCTGGAACGTTTCTCAGCTTTTGAGGGACGTACGGGACCCTATCTGCTCTATACGGCGGCGCGCACAAAATCAATTTTGCGCAAAGCGCGCGAGGAAGGCTTGCCCTTTGGCCCCTTGCAAGCGCCGGTGAGCGAGGATGAACGCGCGCTGCTGCTCAAATTGCTGGAGTTGCCAGATGTGATTGACCTGGCCTTTGTGCAACGGATGCCCCATCATTTGTGTGAATATGTGTACACACTGGCGACGGGTTTCAACCGCTTTTATCATCAACATCACATTTTGAGTGAGGCGAATCGGGCACAACAAGCGTCTTGGTTGGCCCTAACCGAATGTGTGGTTGGGACATCGGCGCTGGTGCTAGACTTGCTCGGCATCGCCATCCCCGAACGCATGTAACTCAACAGGATAGCGAGGACGGTAAACAGCACTACCGTCCTCGCTATTTTTTTAGGCCAGGTGTTGGCCTTCGCTCTGGGCTTTGGGAAAGATAAGTGAAATTACGACCGAGGCGGCCAAAACGAAGCCAATAAAGGCCAGCGACCACTCGATGGGAAAGTGAATGGCGTGTTCCATCAAATAGCTGGACAGGCTTTCCACCAACATCTTAATGCCGACAAAGCCCAACACAACCGACAAACCAGTCTGGAGATAGTGAAATTTTTCAATCACACCGGCCAGCAGGAAGTAGAGTGAGCGCAACCCGAGAATGGCGAAAATGTTCGACGTAAAGACGATAAAGGGATCCGTGGTGATGCCAAAGATCGCGGGAATCGAGTCCACAGCAAAGATGACATCGGTCGATTCGATGATTAACAACACGACCAGCAACGGCGTGGCCATACGCCGCCCTGCTTCGATCACCGTAAAGCGTTCGCCGCGATAGCCATCGGTAATCGGCATAAACCGGCGCAACAAAGTGACCAGCGGGTTGGACTCGATCTCAGGTTCGCGCTCGCCCTCGGTGGCCATACGGTAAGCCGTATAGACCAGGAACGCGCCAAAGATTGTAATCAGAAATTCAAAGCGCGAGAGCAGGGCAGCCCCCAACACGATCATAAAGCCCCGCAAAATGACGGCCGTCAAAATGCCCCAAAAGAGCACTCGATGCTGATAGGCAGCCGGCACGCGGAAAAAAGAAAAGATCAGCACAAAAACAAAAATGTTATCCACACTCAAGGAATATTCCAACAGATAACCGGCAAAGAATTCGAGCGCCCGATCGGTGCCCTCAAATTGATAAATCGCCGCGTTAAACAATAATGCCAACGAAATCCAAACAATGCTCCAAATCGTTGCCTCGCGCACCGTGACTTGGTGGGCATCGCGGTTAAAAACACCCAGATCCAGCGACAAGATCGTCACAACAATTACAGTAAAGCCTACCCAAAACCAGAGATTCGTATCCATACCATGCCCCTTCTATAACATAAAGAGTTATCTTACCTGATGGGTAACTTTTTCCTGAAATTGGATTGGTCGCCAATGTCGTTGAGTCGCGGGGTCGTGAGGTCGTGAGGTCGCGGGGTCGCGGGGTCGCGGGGTCGTGAGGTCGCGGGGTCGGGGAACTGCGTCCCTTTGTTGCGCAGATAGCGATCCTGCTTTACAATGTCAGCTATCTTAACAACGGACAAACTAAAATTCTCCACGCAATTATCGCATCGCTTATCACGTTTATACGCGTGCAAGGGATCATGCGAAAGGACCCATAAATGAACGCATTGCTACGCTTTGCCGACGCGGTTGACCGCTTTACCGAATGGCAGGGCAAGTTGTCAACGCTCTTGGTCATCCTGGCAATTTTGATTGGCTTCTATAATGTGGTCACGCGCTATGTGGGCCAGTGGATTGGTGTTACGCTGGCCTCTAATGCCTACATTGAGCTGCAATGGTATCTGTTCTCTGCCATCTTTTTCCTGGGGTTTGCCTATATTCTCAAACATCATGTCAATGTGCGCGTCGATTTCTTTTATAGCAGGTGGGATGAAAAAGGGCGCGCCCGGCTGGATTTTTGGGGCACTGTGCTCTTTCTGATCCCCTTCTGTCTGTTGGGTCTCTATGTAACTTATACGCCCGTACTGCGTTCGTGGGTCACCTGGGAAATGTCGAATGATGCGAATGGGTTGCCGCGCGCGCCGGTCAAGTCGCTGGTGGTCATTGCGTTTTGCTTTCTCTTAGTGCAAAGTGTGGCCCAAGCGATCAAATACTATGCCTTGATGCGCGGTTACCCAGCCGTAAAAGAGCGCTTGCGCAACCAAGGCTATGGGGAAATCAGCACAGAATCCACCAACGCATAAACGGTAACTGGCAAGGAGCGATGTGAAGGGGTACAAATCTTAGGCGCTTGCAAAGCAATAAGTATCCAGCGCTTGCCAAACAAAATCATGCGTAGGGGCGGCTTGCTGCCGCCCCGCGTTTGGCTCGCTGCGAACGGGCGGCGGCAAGCCGCCCCTAC